>JBKOYJ010000128.1:0-8599 GCA_046725345.1 Actinomycetota bacterium
AGCGGCTCAGTCCACGAGCTTCACAGGCTCGAACGGCAGCTCGAGCAGCGCCTCGAGGTTCGCGAGCACCTTCGTGAACGCCTCGACGTAGCGCTCCATCAGCGCCCGCTCCTGGATGAAGAGCGGCATCGTCTCGGAGCCTAGGATCAGCGACTCGTCCAGGAGGCGAGACGACTCGGGGAACTCCTGCGGATCCCACGGACGGAGCTCCTCGCCCTCGCGCTTGGCGTGCCAGGGGGCGAGGCGCCGCCGGAACGCGGGGTAGGCCGGGAGCGGGTGCACCTGCCACAGCACCGCCTCGACGCCCTCCGCCCGGAGCGCCTGCACGACGCGGTCGCGGAGCTCGGTGGCGGGGCGGTCAAAGCCGAGCTCGCGTGGATCGAGGCGGAGCCGGTACTTGTGGTAGACGTGCGTCCGGTCGTCGGGGACGTACGGCGGCGCCACTCCGCGCAGGCCGGCGAGGCCGTGCGTCAGCACCGCCGCGTTCTCCTGCGCGATCGCGTTGTACTCGTCGAGCCTTCGAAGCTGCGAGCGCGCGAGCGCGGACGAGAGCTCCTGGTTGCGGTAGTTCCAGCCGACGGCGTGCGACCAGTAGCCGCGAAGCTCGCCGGGCTGCGTCGGCGGCACGTCCTCGCCGAAGACCGACAGGCGCCGCGCGGCCTCGAAGCCGACCGGGTCGTCGGTGACGAAGAGACCGCCTTCCCCACCCGACAGGTTCTTCGTCGCGTTGAGGCTGAAGCCGGCGCAGAGAGCGAGCGTGCCCGTCTTCTTGCCTCGGTACGTCGCGCCGTGCGACTGCGCAGCGTCCTCGATCACGGCGAGCGCGTGGCGGTCGGCGATCGCGCCGATCTCGTCCATGTCGGCCGGGAGGCCGTGCAGGTGGACGGGCATGATCGCGCGCGTCCGCTCCGTGACCCGCTCCTCGATCCGCGCCGGCACGAGGTCGTACGTGCGCGGATCGACGTCGCAGAAGACCGGAACCGCGCCCTGGTGTACGACAGCCATCGCCGACGCGATGAACGTGAAGGCCGGGACGACCACCTCGTCGCCCGGCTCGAGCCCGACCGCTGCGCAGCAGCAGTGGAGCGCGGCCGTGCCGCTGTTCAGCGAAAGGCAGTGGGTGACGCCCAGATAGTCGGCCCACTCGCGCTGGAGCGCCGTGATCTGTGGAGCGTTCGGTCCGCAGACGACGCCGCTGTCGAGGACGGCGAGGACGGCGTCGCGATCCTCCTGCCGAATGTCGGGCCAGCGGCGGTGCATGCCGTCGGGCACCGTGCGCGGGCCGCCGGCGAGCGCGAGGGTCTCCGTCATCGCCATTGCATCGCTCCTTTCAACACGTCAGCGCTCTCGTGGACGTAGCGGTCGAGGAGCGGCATCGCGTCGGCTCCCTTGTCCGCGTCGAACGGGTTCGGCCCGGGCGCCGTGCACTCGAGCACGACGGGGCCGTCGAAGCCGGCACGGCGCGCGGCTTCGATGATCGGCGCCACGTCGAGCTGGCCGTGGCCCAGGCCGAGCCGGTTCGAGTCGGCGACGTGGAGCACCGCGAGCCTGGTCCCCGCATGGGCCACGGCGGCCGCCGAGTCGGCCTCCTCGAGCTGCATGTGGAAGGCGTCCGCGATCACGCCGACACCGTCCACTCCGGTCGAATCGGCAAGCTCGAGCGCCTGCTCGACCCGGTTGACCAGGTGCGTCTCGTAGCGGTTGATCGCCTCGATCGCGACCTGGACGCCGAGCTCGCCCGCGTGGTGGGCCACCTCTCGGACTCCCTCGACCGCCAACTGCCATTCGCGGTCGCTGCTCGTCAGCGGCTGGAGGCGCCCGACGGCCGCAGGGATCAACCCGACCGTCGGCGCGCCCACCGCCGCCGCCAGCTCGGCACAGCCGCGGTAGTAGTCGACGGCGCGCCGCCGCGCGTCGCGGTCCGAGTGCGTGAGGTCGCGGTCGTCGGTCGGCCAGTTGCAGATCGCCGTCGTGCCGCTGGCATGCAGGCCCGCGGCGGCCAACGCGTCGCGGAGCGCGCCCGCATCGCGCGCGGGCTCTCCGTTCACCTCGATTGCGTCGTACCCGGCCGCTGCGAGCAGCACGACGACGTCCTCGGGCGGTCGCCCTGCGAAGATCCACTCGCAGGCCGAGATCACGCCGGCGGCGCCGTGGAGGCACGAACGACGAGAGCGGCGTCGAGCCGGCGCTGATGGAGCGGGAGGTCGGTTCCGCCCTCGATCCGGCGCAGCAACAGCTCGACGCCTTCGCGCGCAAGCTCGTCCGTCGGTTGCGCGACCGTCGTCAGTGCAACCCGCGCGAGGCCGGCGAGCGCGATGTCGTCGAACCCGACCACCGAGACCGAAGCCGGCACGCGGAGGCCGGCCTCCTCGAGCGTCTCGAGCAGGTCGACGGCAACGAGGTCGTTCGAGCAGAAGAACGCCGTCGGCGCACTGGGAGCGTCGAGCACACGTGTCACCGCGGCCCGCAGGTCCCCGTCGCTTCGGAGGTAGGCCGGATGAGCGAGCCGCACGATCGGGGAGGGTGCGATTCCGGCGTCTGCGAGCGCGCGGCCGTAGCCCTCCAGGCGTGCGCGATCGGTGGCGGGCTCGACGAGCGCGCTCGAGACGTACCCGATCCGCCGGTGCCCGAGTTCGAGGAGGTGATCGACCGCACGCCGCGCGGCCTCGACGTCGTCGACCGCGACGCAGTCGCTCCGCTCCTCCCAGCAGCTCGCGACGACGAGCGGCACGTCCTGCGCGAGCAGCTCGCCCACGATCGCGCCGTCGCCCGAGAACTGGAGCATCAGGATGCCGGCGACCCGGTGCTCGAGCAGCGACTCGACGCGCGCCTGCTCGCTCTCGGCGCGCCCGTCGGTGTTGCAGATCATCGTCGTGTAGCCAGCCTCCGACGCGCGCGTCTCGACGAGCTTGGCGAGCTCCGAGTAGAACGGGTTGGCGAGGTCGCCGACCACGAGGCCGAGCGTGCTCGTCCGCCGCCGGACGAGGTTGCGCGCGAGCGCGTTCGGCCGGTACCCGAGCCGCGCGACCGCCTCGAGCACGCGATGGCGCGTGCCGGGCGAGACGTTGCCGGCGCCGCGGATCACGTTCGACACCGTCGACTTCGAGACGCCGGAGCTCTCCGCCACGTCCAGGATCGTCGGAGGCTTCCTCACCGCGACGACCCCACCTCGCCGTTCGGCGCCACGAGCACCTTCATCGCCGCTCCGGTCTGCGAGAGCTCGAGCGCGTCGGCCACGCCCTCGAGCGGGACGCGATGCGTGATCGCGCGCGCGAACGGGAGCCGGTCGCGGTGTCTGGCCAGCAGCCGCAGCGAGGGGCCGTACTGCTCGAGCACCTCGCCACCGATTCCGAGCACCGTCAGGCCCTTCGCCACGATCAGGTGCGGATTCACGGGAATCGGCCCGAGGTCGACGAACGCGCCCGCCTCGATCACGGTCCCGCCGGGGCGCACGAGCCCGAGCGCCTCGGCGAACGGCTCCGCGCGCCCCGAGCAGTCGACGACGACGTCGGCGCCGACCCCTGAGGTCACATCGGCGACGCGGGCGATGCGCTCCTCGCGACTCGTCTCGCCCGTCGCCAGGACGACGTCAGCGCCGAACGCGCGAGCGAGCTCGAGGCGCTCGGGGAGCACATCGACCGCGATCAGCGTGCCGGCGCCCAGCAGCTCGGCCTTCGCGAGATGCATCAGGCCCAGCGGCCCGACCCCGAGCACGACGACGGAGTCGCCAGCTCGTTGCGCACGGTCGAGCCCGTGCGTGACGGCGAGGACCTCGGTGAGCGCCGCGAGCTCGGACGGAAGCTCGTCGGGCACACGGAAGAGGCGCGTGCCCGGCAGCAGGTAGAGCCGCTCCGCCCAGCCGCCGAACAGGTGCGGCGGTTGCGCCGACGAGAGCGAGTTGCCGTAGTCCTCGAGCCGCTCGCAGAGGTAGTAGGGGTAGCCGCCGACGCAGAAGAAGCACCGCCCGCACGTGACGTTCGGGGCGGGGACGACGCGGTCGCCGACACCGAGCGGCCGGCCAGCCTCGTCGACGGGCGGCTCCCCCGGTCCCACGGCCTCGACTACGCCGACGTTCTCGTGGCCGCAGATGATCGGGAACGGCGTCGAATGCTCGTGATCGGTGCCCGCGTACTGGACCGTCTCGCCGCGCCAGGTGTGCTTGTCGGTGCCGCAGATGCCCGAGTACTCCATCCGGAGCACCAAGGCGCCGGGCTCGGGATCGGGCTCGGGGAAGGAGGCGACCGTCATCCGGCCGGGCGCCTCCATGACGGCCGCCCGCACCATCACTTGACCGCGCCGAGCGTGAGGCCGCGGACGAAGTGGCGCTGGACGATCAGCGCGAAGATCACGATCGGCAGCGCGCCGACCACCCCCGCAGCGGCCATCGGCCCCCACTCGATCTGGATCTTTCCGATCAACGTCGACACGCCGACCGGCACCGTCTGGGCGTCGGGCGTCGACGTCAGCGTCAGCGCGAGCAGGAAGTCGTTGTACGTCGCGATCACGCTGAAGATCGCCGTCGCGGCGAGGCCGGGCGCCGCCAGGGGCAGCACGACACGCCTGAGCGCCGTCAGCCGCGAGTCGCCGTCGACCAGCGCCGCCTCCTCGATCTCGCGCGGGATCTCGTCGAGGAAGCTCTGCATCAGCCAGATGACGAAGCTCGTGTTGAGGCCCGTGTAGACGAGGATCAGCCCCAGCCGCGTGTCGAGCAGCTGGTACTTCGAGAGGACGATGTAGAGCGGGATCACGAGCAGGATCGCCGGCACCATCCGGACGAGCAGCGCGACGACGAGCGCCGACTGGTTCAGCCCGAAGCGGAGGCGGAAGCGAGTGAGGCCGTACGCGGCCAGCGTCCCCAGCACGAGGCTGATAGCGACCGAGAACGTGACGACGGTGATGCTGTTGACGAGGTACGAGCGGAAGTGGTGCTGGTCGAACAGGATGCGGTAGTTGTCGAGAGTCGCGTGCTGCGGCAGGAGCGCGACGCCCGCGAAGATGTCGACCGGCCGCTTCAGCGAGGTCGCGAGCATCCACCAGAACGGGAACAGGGCCACGCCGAGGATCGCCACGAGCACCGCGTAGACGCCGACACGCGAGAGCCGCTCGCTCACGGCTAGCTCTCCATCGCCGTGGCGGCGCGGCGCATCCACCGGATCGCCGCCACCATCAGGATCAGCATGAACGCGAGCAGCGCGAGCAGCATCGCCGCCGCCTGGCCGTACTGGGTGAAACGGAACGCGGTGTTGTAGCCGTAGATCGAGATCAGCTGCGTCGACGTTCCCGGCCCGCCGCGCGTGAGGACGAAGATCTGGTCGAACGTCCCGATGGCGTCGATCGTGCGCAGCACGATCGCGACTAGCAGCACCGGCCGAAGCAGCGGCAGCGTGTGGTCGAAGAACACGCGCAGGCGGCCGGCGCCGTCGACGCGGGCGGCCTCGAGCGGCTCCTGAGGCAGCCCCTGGATCCCGGCGAGGAGGATCAGGAACAGCAGCGGCGTCCACTCCCAGACGTCGACGGCCACGAGCCCGAGGAAGGCGCTCCGGCTGTGGGCGAGGACATCCGGCTCGGAGAGGCCGAACGTCCGGAAGAGCGGGTTCACGATGCCGATGTCGGAGGCGTAGAGCAGGCGCCAGATCACGCCGACGACGACGGGGGCGATCGTCATCGGCAGGATCAGCGCAACGCGAATCGGGCCCGAGAAGCGCAGCTCGCGCGCGACGAGCAGCGCGAGCGCGAGCCCGAGCAGCGTCTCCAGCGAGACCGCGAGCACGACGAACTTGAGCGTTACCTGGAGGGCGTCCCAGAAGGTGGCGTCGTGGTAGATCGTGCGGTAGTTGTCGAGACCGACGAAGCCGGTCTCGCGGCCGTAGCGATAGCGCTCGACGCTGGCGCGGATCCCGTAGAACAACGGGTAGATCGAGACCGCAGCGAGCGCGACCGCCGCGGGCGCGAGGAGCAGGTACGGGGTGGCGGCGAGTCGCGCCCGCCACCCCAGCCGTGCCTCGGCTGCGACCGCATGCGCCATCTACGCGCCGAAGGCGCCGCTTGCGGCGCCGACCCTCAGGTCGGGCGGGCTCTGCTCGCCCGACCGTCTGAAATGACCAGTCGACACGGGATTCCCCGACCTCCTACGCCCCGAAGTAGCCGCCCTGCTTCTTCAGGTATGCGGTTGTCTCGTTGGCGGCGCTGGTGAGGTGCTTCTGGGCGATCTGGGCGTAGCCGCTCTTCTTCGAGATCGCCTCGACCAGCGCCTCGTTGAGGGCTGTGCCGAGGATGTCCTCCATCTTGGGCTCGTCGGGAGTCCGCGGCTTCGGCACCGAGTTGTCCACTGCATCCGCGATCGAGGGCAGCCAGCGGAACTTCTGCGAGGCCTGCGGGTCGCGGAGCGCCGACCCGGTCACGGCTGCGCTCCCGTCGTGGCGCGCGAACTCCTTCTGGATCTTCGAGCTCGTGAACCACTCGAGGAAGCGCTTGGCGCCGTCCTCGTTCGGAGCGGCGGAAGCGATGCCCGCGATGAACGTCCCGATCGCCGGCCCGCTCTTCTCCTGCGCGGGCGTCGCGGCTGTGTCGATCTTGCCGACGACCTGGGACGAGCTCTTGTCGTCGATCCGGTGCACGAGGCCGGTGTACTCCGTCAGCGCCATGCACTTGCCCTGGAGCAGCGGCTGCGTCTCCTCGTCCGTGTCGAACGCGGCGACGCCGTTCGGCATGTACGGGATGAAGGTGAAGAGCCGCTCGAGAGCGCCGACGCCCTGATCCCCGTCGAAGCCCGGCCGCCAGTCGTCCTCCGCGAAGCTTCCGCCGTACGCGTTCAGCAGCGGAAGGTAGGTCTGCACGATCGGGTTGCCCTTGATCCCGCGCGCGGCCCAGCCGTACAGCGTCGGCGGCTTTGCCTTCTGCTTCATCGCGTCGAAGATCTCGTCCCAGGTCTTTGGCGCGCTCGAGAAGTGGTCGCTGTTGTAGTAGAGGATCTCCACGTCGTCGATGATCACGAGCGCGTACAACGCCGGATCGTCGTCGGCGAAGTCCTTCAGCCGCGGGCCGCTCTTCGGCGGCCAGTAGCCCTGGTCGAGGCCCTTGGCGAGGATGTCCGAATTCGGCTTGATGCCGAGGTCATCCAGGTTCTTGATGATCCCGCCGGCTGCGAACTCCGGCACCCAGTTGTCGTCGAGGATGTAGACGTCGTAGTTGCCGCTCTTGTTCAGCCCGTCGTTCTTGGCGTTCTGGTACCAGGTGTCGTAGTTCGTCTCGTTGTACTGGACCTTGATCCCGGTCTCGTCCGTGAAGCGATTGAAGAAGACGTCGCGGAGCGGGGCGAGCGCGTTGTCCTGGAAGCTGCCGATCACGATCTTGTCGCTCTCGCCGCCCCCACCTCCGCCGCACGCGGCGAGGAGCGGGCCGAGCGAGAACGCCGCGCCGAGGCCGGCGGCTCGCTCGACGAGCTGCCGGCGCGTCAGCGTCGGGTCGAATCGGTCTTCGAGACGGGCCATCTGGCCCTCCTTTCTCGCGCGTGCCCTCACGCGCGGTCGGTCCGGTGGATGCGGGTGACCCCCTCGCTGTCGAAGTAGCACGCTGTACGCGGGTCGACCTGGACCCCGACCGCCGAGCCGATCTCCGCCTCCCAGCCCCTCGGCGCGCGTGCGGTGACGATGGTCTCGCCGACTCGAACCTCGACGATCGTCTCGGCGCCCGTCGGCTCGACGACATAGACCTCGGCCGGGAGGGCGCCGTCGCTCCCTGCCGCGACGAGCTCCAGGTCCTCGGGGCGGACGCCGAGCTCGACGACCTCTCCCTCCCCGGCCTTGGTCCAGAGGTCGTCGGGGAGGCGGACCGCGCCTCCGTCGACTGTGAACGCGCGCGCGTCGCCGTCGAGATGTCCGGGCAGGACCGAGAGCGGCGGGCTGCCGATGAACGTCGCGACGAAGCGGTTCGCCGGCCGGTCGTAGACCTCGTCGGGCGTGCCCACCTGCTGCAGGACGCCGTCGCGCAGGACTGCGACGCGGTCGGCCATCGTCGTGGCCTCCGCCTGGTCGTGCGTCACGTACAGTGTCGTCGCCTCGAGCCGCTTCTGCAGTCGCTTCAGCTCGCCGCGCATCGACGCGCGCAGCTTCGCGTCGAGGTTCGAGAGCGGCTCGTCCATCAGGAAGCAGGCCGGGTCTCGGACGATCGCGCGGGCGAGCGCCACGCGCTGGCGCTGCCCGCCGGAGAGCTCGCGCGGACGGCGCTCGAGCAGGTGCCCGATCTCGAGCAGGTCGGCCGCATCGCGGACCGCGCGCGCCCGCTCGTCCTTTCTAGCGCCGCGGATACGGAGCGGATACCCAATGTTCTCGGCGACGGACATGTGCGGATACAGCGCGTAGCTCTGGAACACCATCGCGACGTCGCGGTCGCGGGGCTGGAGCCGGGTCACGTCGCGGTCGCCGAGCAGGACGCGGCCGGCGGTCGGCGTCTCGAGGCCGGCGAGGATGCGGAGAGCGGTCGTCTTGCCGCAGCCGGAAGGCCCGAGCATGACGAGGAACGTCCCGTCCCGGACGTCGAGGTCGAAGCGCTCGAGCGCGACCACCTCGCCGAACCGCTTCTCCACGCCCTCGTAGCGGAC
>JBKOYJ010000023.1:0-11129 GCA_046725345.1 Actinomycetota bacterium
TCAACATCGAGGCCGCGTTCCGGCACGTGCTCGTCGACGCGCTCGGCTCGGTGGGCGTGATCGCCGCCGGCGCGATCGTGCTCGCCACCGGGTGGGTCTACGCCGACCCGCTCGTGAGCATTGCGATCGGGCTGCTCGTCCTCTTGAGCTCGGCCGCGATCCTCCGCGACTCCGTCCAGATCCTGCTCGAGGGCGCACCCGCCGGAATGGACGCGGCCGCCGTGGGCCGCACGATGGCGGCGGTCGAGGACGTGGTCGAGGTGCACGATCTCCACGTGTGGACGATCACGTCCGGGTTCCCGGCGCTCTCCGCGCACGTGCTCGTCGCGCCGGGCGCCGACTGCCACGCGAAGCGCCGCGAGCTCCAGCGGCTCCTGGAGGACGAGTTCGAGATCGAGCACTCGACGCTCCAAGTCGAGCACGCGGGCGTGGCCGAACCGGTCGAGCTCGGCGCGCCGTTTCGCCGCCGCACGCCCGTCGAGCCCAGCTAGGCTCACCCCGCCGTGGCGCCGCTCGACGGGAAGACCGCGATCGTCACCGGAGCGTCGAGCGGCATCGGGGCTGCCACGGCGAAGCTGCTCCGCCGAGAAGGCGCCCGCGTGGCGGTCGGCGCGCGGCGCACCGACAGGCTGGAGGGCGATGTGGCGGAGCGGCTGGACGTCGCCGATCCGGCGAGCTGCGAGCGCTTCGTCGAGCGCGCCGTCGAGCAGCTCGGCGGCCTCGACATCCTCGTCAACGCCGCCGGCCTCGCCCTCGGACGCGACCCCTTCGACAAGAGCAGCGAGGAGGACGAGCGCGCCGTCATCGAGACGAACGTGAACGGGCTGATCCGGATGACGCGACTGTGCCTCCCGCACCTCCGCGACGGCGGCCACATCGTCAACCTCGGCTCGATCGCGGGGCGGCAGGCGTACGAGAACGGCTCGCTCTACGTGACCTCGAAGTTCGCCGTCCGCGGCTTCACCTACGCGCTCCGCGAGGACCTGCTCGGGCGGCCGATCCGGATCACGACGGTCGACCCGGGCCTCGTGGAGACCGAGTTCTCGCTCGTCCGCTTCCGCGGCGACGCCGAGCGTGCCGCGGGGGTCTACCGCGGCGTCGAGGCGATACGGCCCGAGGAGATCGCCGAGTGCATCCTGTTCGCGCTCACTCGTCCGCCGCACGTGAACGTGGACGAGCTCGTGGTGAAGGCGCTCGCGCAGTCGAGCGGCGGTCGCATCCTTCGGCCCGAATAGACACCCTTGGCACTCACGATCCTCGAGGGCTCGACGTTCTGCATCTGCGACGAGCGCGGCGACATCGGGGTCGAGAAGACGAGCGGCTTCTTCGCGCGCGACACGCGCTTCCTCTCGCACTTCCGCCTGACGATCGACGGAGAGGTGCCGCTCGTCTTGTCGTCGGACAAGGTCGACTACTTCTCGGCCGTCTTCTACCTGCGGAATCCCGTCGCCGACTCGCTTCCCCAGGACTCGCTGCTGATCCGCCGCGAGCGTTTCGTCGGGGACGCGATGCAGGACTGGATCGTGCTCCAGAGCACGGTGCGCACGCCGCTCAGCTTCGAGCTCGTGCTCGAGGTGGGAACCGACTTCGCGGACATCTTCCGCGTGAAGGCGCACGACTTTGCGCTCGGCCACCCGCACGATGCGCCGCCGCTTCCGGCCCAGACGAACCCGCGCTGGGAGGAGGACGGGCGCCAGTTCGTGTTCGAGGACGGCGACGACCCCTTCCAGGCGACCACGCAGGTGATCTTCACCGAGGCCGGCGAGGTCGACGACAGCCGCATGCGCTACCGCTTCGAGCTCGAGCCGCACGAGCGCCGCGAGCTGCGCGTCGACGTCTTCCCGGTCACGCGCGGCGACCACGTGCCCGCGAGCCGCGCGCCGCGGCGACTCGGCGAGGAACAGGCACACGTTCGGGAGTCGGTCGTCGCCTGGCGGCTGCGAATCCCGCAGCTGCGGGCGACGTGGGACCCGCTCGCCGACGCGTTCGGGCAGTCGGTCTCGGACCTCGCCTCGCTGCGGATGCGGGGCCCGCACGGCTTCGGGAACCTGCCCGCCGCCGGCATGCCGTGGTTCATGACGGTGTTCGGCCGCGACACCCTCATCACCTCGCTGCAGACGCTCCTCTTCGGCCCGGAGCTCGCCCGCGGCGCGCTCGTCGCGCTGGCCGACCTCCAGGCGCGTGAGGACAAGCCGGACCTCGACGCGGAGCCCGGCAAGATCGTCCACGAGGTGCGAGACGGGAAGGCGGCCGAGGCCTGGTTTCCGGCCTACTACGGCACCGTCGACGCGACGCCGCTCTACCTGATCCTGCTCTCGGAGGTCTGGCGGTGGACCGACGACCGCACGCTCGTGCGCGACCTGCGCGGGCCGGCGCTGCGAGCGCTCGAGTGGATCGACCGCTACGGCGATCGCGACGGCGACGGGCTCGTCGAGTACGAGCGCCGTACCGAGCGCGGGCTCGACAACCAGTCGTGGAAGGACTCCGGCGACTCCCAGCGATTCGCCGGCGGCGAGCTCGCGCGCACGCCGATCGCCCCGTGCGAGGTGCAGGGCTACGTGTACGACGCCAAGGTGCGCATTGCCGAGCTTGCCCGCTCCGTGTGGCGCGACCGCGAGCTCGCCGACAGGCTCGATCGCGAGGCGGCCGAGCTACGGTCGCGCTTCCACGAGGCCTTCTGGATCGACCGCCGCGGCGGCTACTACGCGCTCGCGCTCGACGGGGACAAGCGGCAGGTCGACTCCCTCTGCTCGAACATCGGCCACCTGCTTTGGAGCGGGATCGTGCCGGACGAGCGCGTGGACGCGGTCGTCGACCGGCTGATGGGCGAGGAGCTCTGGTCCGGCTGGGGCGTCCGGACGATGTCGTCGCCCGATGCCGCCTACAACCCGCTCTCGTACCACAACGGCAGCGTCTGGCCCCACGACAACTCGCTGATCGCCTGGGGTCTCGCCCGGAACGGCCGCTGGCTGGAGGCACAGCGGATCGCCCGTCGGATGCTCGAAGCGGCGGCCCACTTCGGCTGGCAGCTGCCCGAGGTGTTTGCCGGCCTGGCGCGCTCCGAGTCGCCCTTCCCGATCGCCTACCCGACCTCCGCGCGTCCGCAGGCCTGGGCGGCGGCGGCGCCCGTGCTGCTGCTCCGGATCCTGCTAGGCCTGGAACCGGACCCGCATCTGCACACGCTCACGACCACCGCGCCGGCCGAGCTTCCGAGCTGGGCCGGCGACGTGCGGCTCGAAGGTGTGCGAGCCTTCGACGCACCATGGGACGTACGGCTCGAGCAGCGACGGGTGCGGGTGGAACGCCATGAATGAACGCTACGCGTCTGGGTTGGCCGCATTCTCAGCCGCGTCGGTCGCACGCCCACTCCGCCTCAGCTGCAAGGGAGGCGTGGTTGAGCACTGACCAACTCAGAATCGCGATCATCGCCCCCGTCTGGTTCCCGGTCCCCCCGACGGGGTACGGCGGGATCGAGTGGGTCGTCTCGCTGCTCGCGGACGGCTTAGTCGATGCCGGCCACGACGTGACGCTCTTCGCGTCCGGCGACTCGCGCACGAAGGCGAAGCTCACCGCCGCGTTCAACGAAGCGCCCACCGAGTGGATCGGACAGGCGTACTGGGATCTACGCCACGCGCTCTCGTCACTCGTGCAAGCCGGTGAGTTCGACGTCGTCAACGACCACAGCGGGATGATCGCGCTCGCCCTCGGCGGGCTCGTCTCGACGCCGTTCGTCCACACGGTGCACGGACCGCTCTCCGGCGAGCCGGGGGAGATGTACGACGAGATCATGAGCCTGCACCCGAGCGCGCGGTTGATCTCGCTCTCGATGAGCCAAAGGCGCCCGAAGCCCGAGCTCCCCTGGATCGCGAACTGCCCCAACGCGCTCGACTTCTCGATGTATCCGTTGCAGGCGCACACCAGCGAGTACCTGCTCTTCCTCGGCCGGATGACGCACGAGAAGGGATGCCACCGCGCGGTCGCGATCGCGATGGAGCTCGGGATCCCGCTCAAGGTCGCCGGCAAGATGCGCGAGCCGCGGGAGCACGAGTACTTCCGCGAGTTCGTGGAGCCCCACCTCGGACACGGGATCGAGTACCTGGGCGAGGTCCCCCACGGCGAGAAGGTGGAGCTGCTCCAGCACGCGCGTGCGACCCTCTTCCCGATCGACTGGGACGAGCCGTTCGGCCTCGTGATGATCGAGTCGATGGCCTGCGGCACGCCCGTGATCGCGACGCGCCGAGGCGCCGTCCCCGAGGTGATCGAGGACGGCGTCACCGGCGTGATCGTCGACAACTACCGCGAGATGCTCGCGGCGCTCGGCACGGCCGACGCGCTCGACCCCCTCGAGATCCGTCGTCGCGCGGAGGAGCGCTTCTCGCCGGAGCGGATGGTGGAGGACTACGTGCGCGCGTACCGCCTGGTCATCTCGGGTGAGAGCCCCGGTCCCATCGAGGATCTGCCGTCCGAGGCCGCAGGGATCGCCGAGGGTTAGTGAGGATGGCCTAAACGGACCGAGAGCGGTGTTCGGGACCTCGAGCACGATCGCGAACAGGCGGAGGCCGAACCTACCTCGCCGCCAGCACGAGGATCAGGCCGCGGCGGCGCGCTTGTCGACGTAGCGCCTGAGCCCGGCGTACGACTGCCAGAGCGGCATCGCCGCTCCGTAGTGCGCGGCCGTCTCCTCGTCTTCGACGGCGGAGATCTGGCTACTCGTCTCGCGGACGAACTCGTCCTCGCTCGCGCCTCCGGCGACGATCGCTTCCCAGTCGCGAAGCCGTCGCCGCAGCTCGGCGAGATGGCGCGCGACGTCGTCGAAGACGCCGAAGTGGATCAGCGCGAGGCGCGCCGGCGCGCGCCGCTCGATCTCGTCGAGCGTGCGCTCCCAGGCCTCGAGGTCGAAGTCGGGCGGCGGGCAGGGTGGCGCGACGAAACCTGCAGGCGTAATCCGGACGCCTGCGGCGTCACCTGCCAGCAACGTGCCGTCGCTGCCGAGGTAGCAGACGTGGTGCGACGCGTGTCCGGGAGAGGGGAAGCAGTCGAGGCCGAGGACGCGCTCGCCCGCGACCTCCACGTTCTCGCTGGGGACCGGGGCAAGCTCGCCCCATAGCGTGTCGAAGCTGTCGCCGTAGAGCCGCCGGGCGCTGCGCTCGAGGCGCGAGGGATCGATCAGGTGGGGGGCGCCGACCTCCGACACGTGCACGCGCAGGCTGGGGTGGCGGCGAACGAGCACGCCGGCCGCGCCCGCATGGTCGAGGTGGATGTGCGAAAGGAGCAGGTGGCGGACGTCGGTCAGCCCGAGGCCGCGCTCCTCGAGCCGCTCGTCGAGTGCGTCGAGACAGCTGGACGGGCCGCAGTCGAAGAGCGCCGGCCCGTCCTCGGTCTCGAGCAGGTAGACGCCGATGACGCGCTCCCCGCCCTGGAAGCGCAGGTCGAGCGGCTCGGGCGTCGGCACCGGCCGATCTTAAGGCGCCGACTCGGCGGCACCGACATTCAGCGTGCATGCGAAAGCAAGCGGGGTCACGGGCAAAGCCCGCGACCCCTCCAAGCGGCGGCGCAAGCGCAGCCGCGGGCCAGTGCGCGCGTCTGAACCGACCGGTCGACGCGCCCCGAACGCCAACCGAACCTCCTAGATGGGCTCCGGTGCGGCGCGTCCGTGTGGACGCCGGCGTACGAGCACCGCCGCGGCGCCGGCCACGAGCAGGACGCCCGCGACGAGGCCCGCGACCCACCACCTGGTCGACCCACCTCCGTTCGGCGCCTTCGGCGGGAGCCCGGCGTGGACGAGCGTGCTCTTCACTCGCGCGTCGCCGACGAACCAGCCGCCGTGGGTGCGCTCGCCCTGCCAGAACGGCTGCCCCGGCTTCATATAGGAGACGGGGAAGGGCTTCGCGTGCGGGTACAGGTCCTCACGGATCGTGCTTGCCGTTCCGTTCGGTCCGGGTACGCGGTAGACGACTCTGTATTTCGCCCCCAACGTCCCCTTCGGCCGCGTGCGAAGCGTCGGGTCCGGCGTCTGTCCGAAGACGAGCGGGAAGAATCCCGCGCTCTCGGCCAGGTTCATCAACGGCGTTCCCGGCGCCTCCGCACCGGTCACGACGATGGTCTCGTCGAGCCCAGGCCCGGAAATCTCCGCCTTGGATGGTCCCTTCGCCGCGGCCGCAGCCGGTACGGCGAGCGCCAGCAGCGCGATGAGCAACGCGCGCCTCATCTCCAGCCTCCTTCCACGCATTGGGTGCCGCCTATACACCGGCGGCGGCCGCTCGGTTCCTTAGGCCGTCGCGGCGGTGGCGGAGCGCGTCAAGGCCTGCGCGAGATCCTCGATCAGGTCGTCGGCCGACTCGATCCCGACTGAGAGCCGCACGAGGTTTCCGGGCGCCGCGAACGGCGCATCGGCCGTCGAGGCGTGTGTCATCCGCGCCGGGTGCTCGATCATGCTCTCGACGCCGCCCAGGCTCTCGGCGAGCTTCCAGACGCGCGTGCGGCCGACGAGCGCAACCGCCTCCTCCTCGGACTCGGCCAGGAACGAGATCATTCCGCCGAAGTCGCGCATCTGCCGCGCCGCGATCTCGTAACCCGGGTGGCTCGCGAGTCCGGGGTACATCACGCGCTCGACCGCAGGATGCTCGTCGAGGAACGCCGCCACCCGGCGTGCGTTCTCGCAGTGCTCGCGCATGCGCACCGATAGCGTCTTCAACCCGCGCAGCACGAGCCAGCAGTCGAACGGGCCGGGCACCGCGCCGAGCGACTTCAGCAGGAACCGGAGGCGCTCGGCGACCGTGGGGTCGTTCGTGGCGACGAAGCCGCCGACGACGTCCGAGTGGCCGCCGAGGTACTTCGTCGTCGAGTGGAGGACGACGTCTGCGCCGAGCTCGAGCGGGCGCTGCAGGTACGGCGTCGCGAACGTGTTGTCGACGACGACGAGCGCGTCCGCCGCGTGCGCGGCTTCGGCGACGGCCGCGATGTCGACGACGTTCAAGAGCGGGTTCGTCGGCGTCTCGATCCAGACGATCCGCGTCTGCTCGTCGAGGTACGGCGAGAGACCCGTGCTCAGCGTCTCGGCGGAGAGGTACGTGAACTCGTAGCCCTTGGGTGCGTAGACCTGCGTGAACATGCGGTAGACCCCGCCGTAGACGTCGTTCACGCAGACGACCCGCTCCCCGGGGTTGACGAGGTGCATCAGCGTCGTGGTGGCTCCGAGCCCCGAGGAGAACGCGACCCCGTGCTCCGCCCCCTCGAGGGACGCGAGGCACTCCTGGAGCGCGGTCCGCGTCGGGTTCGCCGTCCGCGAGTAGTCGTAGCCCTTGTTCTTGCCGACCGCCTCCTGGGCGTACGTCGACGTCTGGTAGATCGGCGTCGTGAGTGCGCCGGTGGCGGGATCCGGCTGCTGGCCCACATGGATCGCGCGCGTCTCGAACTCCATGTCGGCGATTCTACGGGACGCGTCCCGAACGGCGAATGAAGACTCGTCGTCTGTTGAGGCAACATCACAAGGTGGACCGGCGAGCCGATTCTGACGCGTGAGGAGGCCGTCGGGCTCGCCTTCGCCGTGCACGATATTCTCGAAGAGGTTCGCGCAATCAGAGACTTGCTCGAGGACGATGGAGCGGAAGAGGAAGAGATACCCCAGGAGTAGGGCCGAGCGGGACGCCTGGAACGCCCACGTCGACGAGACCCTGCACCGGTTGCGCGGGCTCCTCGAGAAGGCGCAGGCCGACCTGGACCGAAGGCGCGCCGCGGCAGAGAACTCGTAAGCCGAATGGCAACCCAGGTCACCGGAAGTTGCCTCTGCGGCGGCGTTCGCTTCGAGGTCACGCTCCCGTTCCGCCGCTCGAACCACTGTCATTGCTCGCGCTGCCGAAAGCACTCCGGGACCGCGATGCTGACGATGGGTCGCGTGGCGCGCGAGCGCTTCCGCCTGCTGCAAGGCGAGGAGCTGATCCGCGTCTGGCGTCCGGACGACGGCGGGGCGGTGAAGGCGTTCTGCTCGGTGTGCGGCTCCAGCCTGTTCGGCGCCAAGTGGCCTGAAGGCGAGGAGGTGTCCGTGCGGCTCGGCTCGCTCGACGGCGACCCCGAGATCCGCCCGCAGTACCACTCCTTCGTCGACTCGAAGGCGCCCTGGGACGAGATCCCCGACGACGGGCTGCCGCGTTACCCCGGCCCGCCGCCCGCGCCGTAGTCCGCCCGGAGGACCGCGAGGTCCTTCCACGCCCACACCAGGGCCGCCCGGAAACCCGCCTCCTCGAGCCAGCGGACGAGGTCGGGCACCGAGTCGGGGAGGTCGAACGCCGGCGTCAGTGGCGAGACGGCGTCCTGAGGGCGCTCCGGGACGACGACGTCCCCGAGCACGAAGCGGCCGCCCGGCCGGAGCACCGCGCCGACGCGCTGGAAGAGGTCCCGCTTGCCGTCGCCGTCGAGGTGGTGGACGGCGAGCGCCGAGACGACGAGGTCGAATGGGCCCTCCGGCAGTTCGTCCTCGAGGCGCGCGACTCGGAGGTCGCCGCCGACCGCCTGGCGCGCCGCAGCCAGCATCTCCGGGCTCGAGTCGACGCCGACGAGCGCGGCGCCGGGATTCAGCTCGAGCACACGTCGCACCGTCTCACCGGTTCCGATCCCGAGGTCGAGGATGCGGCGCGCTTCGATCCCTCCCGTCGCGCGCGCGACGCGCTCCTGCAGCTCCTCGTAGGCAGGTAGCTCGCCGCGGATCATCTCGAGGTAGCGGTCGGGCTTGAAGTGGAACTGGCCGCCGATCCGCTCGGCACCGACGAAGCGGCCGAGGCTCAAGAGCGCCTCCTCGACATCGAGCGTCTCGCCGGGCTCGGCCCATATCCCGTTCACGCGTAGCAGGCGCCGGCGGCGGTCGAGCTCCGGCTCGATGCGGCCGACGAGCCGGTCGCCGCGCAGGATCGGGAGCACGTAGTAGCCGTACTCGCGCTTCGGCTTGGGGACGTACATCTCGAGCCGGTAGCGGAAACCGAAGAGCGCCTCGGCGCGGTCGCGGTCGTGGATCAGCCGGTCGAACGGCGACAGGAACGTGACCCGGTCGGGCACGGGCCCGTCGACGGCGTCGGGGTGCGCGACCCACCCGTCGTTCTCCATCCGGACGCCGAGCGCGCGGAAGCGCTTCTCGGCGAGCCGCTTCTCCGCTTCCGCCAACGAGACCTTCTCCGTCTCGGGCGGGTACCAGCGCTCCGCGAGGTCCCAGAGCCGCTGGCCGTTCCGGCGGCCGACGATCGCGACCTCGCCGCGGCTGGCCAGCAGGTCGAGCATGAGCCCCATCTTGCGGCTGCCCCACCAGTCGTGGTCCTCCCGCCGCATGCTCGCGTGATCCTCGATCTCCCGCGAGAGGAGCGGGCCGCGCCGCTCGAGCTCGCGGAGCACGTACCGGCGGAACGCCGCGTTCGCCTTCAGGAACTCGGTGCCGCGCCGTTCCCACGAGTACTTGCCTCGCCGGCGCCGCATCCGCGCCCGAATCAGGGGCAGGTCCTCGATCGGCCAGACGTGCGCGCCCCACTCCACCAGCTTCTTCTCCTCCCAGAGCAGCCGGTCGAGCTCCGCGCGGTCGTAGCGGTCTCCGAGCCGGCTCCAGAGCACGAGGTGCTGCGGCGGCGCGACCGTCGAGATCGGGTCGATCTGCAGGAAGCCGAGCTGCCGGACGGTTTCGAGGACGCCACGGGCGGAGCCGTCGAGGAGCTGGGAGCGAACCGCGATCCGTCGCGCTGCCTCGACGCTGACCGGAACTGGCTTCACGCTTGGGCTACGCGGGCGAGGGCGCGGCGGTGTCGCGGTTGTGGGCGAGGTACTCGAGCAGGTCCGAGCGGGTGATCACGCCGACCGGCCTGCCGCCGCGAGCGACGACGACCGCGCTCGTCCGGCCGCTGAGGGTGGCGAACACCTCGTCGAGCGTGTCGGATGCCTCGACCGCCGACAGGGGCGGCTGCATTGCGGCCGCTACCTCCTGGTGGAGCGCGTCGGGGTTTCTGAAGACGCGGTCGAGAAGATCGCGGTCCTGGAGCGAGCCGATGATGTCGGCGAGCGAGTCGAGCTCGCCGTCCCGGATGACTGGAAGCTGCGAGATCGAGTAGCGCTGCATGAGGTCGATCGCCTCGCCGACCTTCTGTTGCGACGAGACGGTGACGAGCGCCGGCACGGCCGCCTCCTCGACCCGCTTCGAGCGCAGGAGCTCTTCCACCGTGGGCGCGGGTGCGCGCCGCTCCAGGAACCCGTGCTCGAGCATCCAGTTGTCGTCGAGGAACTTGGACAGGTAGGAGCGGCCGCTGTCCGGAAGCATGGTCAGGATCGTCGCCTCCGGCCCGAGGCGCTCCGCGAGCACGAGCGCCGCGTGCACCGTCGTGCCCGCCGAGCCGCCGACGAGCAGCCCCTCCTCGCGCGCGAGCCGCCGGGCGACGAGGAAGGAATCGCGGTCGGAGACACGCACCCACTCGTCGACCACGGACGCGTCCAGCGTCTGCGGCCACGTGTCCTTGCCGATCCCCTCCACGAGGTACGGCTGCACGTCCTTCTCGTCTCGTGCCGTGAACACCGACCCCTCGGGGTCGGCGCCGACGATCAGCACCTCCGGCTTCCGCTCCTTGAAGTAGCGGCCGACGCCGGTGATCGTGCCGCCGGTGCCGACGGAGATCACGATCGCGTCGATCTCGCCGCCGGTCTGCTCCCAGATCTCGGGCCCGGTCTGGTCGTAGTGGGCGCGAGGGTTCGCTTCGTTCGAGTACTGGTCGGGCTTGAAGCCGCCGGGGATCTCCTCGGCGAGCCGGGAGGAGACCGAGTAGTAGCTCTCGGGCGACTCCGGCTCGACGGCGGTTGGGGTGATCACGACCTCGGCGCCGTACGCGCGCAGCATCGAGATCTTCTCCTGGCTCATCTTGTCGGGCATCGCGAAGATGCAGCGGTAGTCCTTGCGCGCGGCGGCGATCGCGAGGCCCACGCCGGTGTTGCCCGAGGTCGGCTCCACGATCGTGCCGCCTGGCTGCAGCTTCCCCTCCCGCTCGGCCGCCTCGATCATCGCGAGCCCGATTCGGTCCTTGACCGAGCCGCCCGGGTTCAGAAACTCGAGCTTGGCGAGGAGACGCGGCTTCACGGCGCGCCCGATGCGGTCGAGCCGCACGATCGGG
>JBKOYJ010000018.1:0-13661 GCA_046725345.1 Actinomycetota bacterium
ACGGACCAGATCGACGGGTTCCTCGCGCGGCGCTGGCACGTCGAATCGGCGTTCGGGCGCGTCGCCGACCCCCTCGCCGACCGCCTCTTGATCGACGCCGCCGTCATCCTCCTCTACTTCGCCGACCGGCTGCCGTGGCCCGCGCTGGCGATCGTCCTCGCCCGCGACGGGCTGCTCGTCGCGGGGTATAAGTTCGTGGTGCCGCGCGGCTACGACTTTTCCGTCAACCTCCTCGGCAAGGCCGCGACGTGGCTGCTCTACGCCGCGCTGGGCTTCACGATGGCGACGCATCGCGGAACGGACTGGCCGCTCTGGATCTTCTGGACAGGCCTCACGCTGGCCGTCGTCGCGGGCGTGCTCTACATGCGTAAGGCCTGGCGCGAGGTGAGGGTGGGATGACGATGAAGGCGGTCGTCATGGCCGGCGGCGAGGGGACGCGGCTTCGCCCGCTGACGTCGAACCAGCCGAAGCCGATGGTTCCGATCGTGGGGAAGCCGTGCATGGAGCACATCCTCGACCTGCTGGAGCAGCACGGCTTCGAGGACGTGATCGTCACCGTCGCCTTCCTCCCGCAGGCGATCCGGGGCTACTTCGGGAACGGCGAGACGCTCGGGCTGAAGATCGACTACTCGATCGAGGAGTCGCCGCTCGGAACGGCGGGCTCCGTCCGGCTCGCGAGCGGGCAGCTCGACGACACGTTCCTCGTGATCTCGGGGGACGCCCTCTGCGACATCGACCTCACCGACCTGGTGGCGTTCCACCGCGAGAAGGGCGGCGCCGGCACGATCGGCCTGAAGTCGGTCGAGAACCCGCTCGAGTTCGGGATCGTCGTGACGGACGAGGACGGCCGCGTCGAGCGCTTCCTCGAGAAGCCCTCCTGGGGGCAGGTGTTCTCCGACACGATCAACACGGGGATCTACGTGCTGGAGCCGGAGGTGCTGCGGCACATTCCCACCGACCGGCCCTTCGACTTCTCCAAGGAGCTCTTCCCGCTGCTGCTCGAGATGGGACGTCCGCTTTACGGCCGTGTCGTGGAGGGTTACTGGCAGGACATCGGCAACCTCGACCAGTACCGCCAGGCGAACTTCGACGCGCTCGACGAGAAGGTGCGCCTGAACGTTCCCGGGATCCGGCTGCGCGGCAACATCTGGCTCGGCGACGAGGTGGAGATCGCCGACCTGGACGTGATCGAGGGCCCGGCCTTTGTGGGCAGCAACGTGCGCGTCTCGGCCGATGCGGCGGTCGGTGCGTACACCGTGCTCGGGTCGAGCGTGACGCTGCGCGAGCGCGCGCGTATCGACCGCTCGATCGTCGACTCCGGCACCCACGTCGGCCGCAGCGCGCTGATCGAGGGCGCGATCCTCGGCCGGCGCTGCGACGTCCGTGCGCACGTGCGCCTGCACGAGGGCGTTGCGGTGGGCGACGACGTGACGATCGGGGCGCAGAGCGTCGTCATGCCTGGCGTGCGCATCTACCCGTTCAAGGAGGTCGAGTCGGGCGCGCAGATCCACGAGAGCTTGATCTGGGAGTCGCGGGCGAGCTCGCGGCTGTTCGGCCGTGACGGCGTCAGCGGGCTCGTCAACGTCGATCTCACGCCGGACGTCGCCGTCCGGCTCGGCGCGGCACTGGGGACGGCGCTCTCGCGCGGCGCGAACGTCGCGGCCAGCCGCGAGCCTCCCGCGCCCTGCCGCATGATCAAGCGCGCGCTCATCACGGGCCTGATCGCGAGCGGGGTGGAGGTGGCGGACCTGCGAGTGCTGCCGTCACCGGTGACGCGGCACGTGCTGAAGGTGCACGACTACGACGCCGCCGTCCACGTCGGCACGAGCGCGTCCGACCCGGAAATGGTGCAGGTCCGCTTCTTCGAGCCGCCGGGGATTCCGCTGACCGACGCGCTGCAGAAGGAGATCGAGAAGTCGTTCACCCGCCACGAGCTGCGGCGCGCGGCGTTCGACGAGGTCGGCTCCATCTCGTACCCGGCCCGCGTGCGGGAGAGCTACGCCCAGGATCTGCTAGCGACGCTCGACCTCGACGCGATCAACGCCCGCGGCTTCCGCATCGTCGTCGACTACGGCTACTCCGGTGCCTCGTTCGTGCTGCCGCTCGTGCTCGGGCCGCTCGGGGTCGAGGCCGTGTCGGCGCACGGGTTCGTGAGCGACCGCGAGGAGGGCCCGGCCACGCTGCACGAGTCGATCGGACAGGCGAAGCGGCTGGTGGCGGCGATCGGGGCCGACCTGGGTGCGGTGTTCGACCGCGCCGCCGAGCGCCTGTACCTCGTCGACGAGCACGCGCGCGAAGTGCCGGTCGACCAGGCGCTGCTCTTGTTCCTGCGCCTGATCGTCGAACGCCGCGGCGAGGGGCGTCTCGCCTTCCCCATCACGGTCACGGGCCACGTCGAGCGAATCGTCGCCGGCAGTGGGCTCGAGGTCGTGCGGACGCCGGCCTCGCTCGCCGACCTCACGCGGGTGGCGGCCTCGAACGGCGTCGTCTTCGCGGGTGCGCTGTCCGGCGGCTATGTCTTTCCGGAGTTCCTGCCCGCCTACGACGCGGTCGCGAGCCTCTGCAAGCTGCTCGAGCTGCTCGCGCCCGTCGAGCGGCCGCTCTCGGAGCTCGTCGCCGAGCTGCCCAGGCCGACCCTCGTCCACCGCCGCCTGCGTTGCCCATGGGCGGCGAAGGGACTCGTCATGCGCGTCCTGAACGAGCGCTACCAGGGGCGCGACGTGGATCTCACGGACGGGATCAAGGTCTACGACGAGCGCGGCTGGGTGCAGGTACTGCCGGATCCCGACGAGCCGCTGCTGCACCTCTACGCCGAAGGCGAGACGGAGGAGACGTCGGAGGAGCTCGAGAGCGAGATCCGGGGCGTCGTCGAGCAGATCCTCGCGAGCGAGACCGAGCCGGCCCTGGAAAGCCAAACCTCAACTAGAGCTTGACCCCCTGACCGCCGGACTGCTTTACTGAGATCCGTCCCCGAGCGAAAGGCCCGCGAGTGGAAGCGCTTCCCGACCTTGCCTCCCTGTCAGACGTCGACCTGAAGAGGCTTATCGACGAGCTCGAGAAGGAGGAGAACGAGATTTCCTATCGCCGCCGGGTGCTGCACGGCAAGATCGACATCCTCCGCGCGGAGCTGGTCGAGCGCCGCAAGCAGGCGGGCGGCCAAAGCGTGCTCGAGCAGGTCGACATCGACCGGCTGAGCGCGATCCTGGCCGGGAAGGCGTCGCCGCCCCCGGAATGAGCCACACCCGTCGTGTTGTGCCGCCGGAGACGTTCCGGTGAGCCATATCTACTGCCCCGAGTGCGGCTTCCAGAACCCGGAGACCGCGAACTACTGTGCGCGCTGCGGCGCCCACCTCGTCAAGGACGACTCCGGCGTCGACACGACGATGCAGTTCACGCCGGAGGAGGGGGAGGTCGAGTCTGCGGAGGCGCTCCAGGAGGTCGGTGTCAAGGGTCCTGCGCTCGTCGTTCGCTCGGGCGGGGGGCGTGCGGGGGAGGTGTTCCAGCCACAGGGCGAGCGCACGACGATCGGCCGCTCGCCCGACTGCGGCATCTTTCTCGACGACGTCACCGTCTCGCGCCGCCACGCCGTGCTCGTCGAGCGCGACGGCGGCCACTTCATCGAGGACCTCGGCAGCCTCAACGGCACGTACGTGAACCGGCGCCGGATCGAGTCGGCACAGCTCGAGGACGGCGACGAGGTCCAGATCGGCAAGTACCGGCTCACCTTCCTCTCGCGCTGATGGCGACAACGGCGTCCACACCCTCGAAGAGCGAGCGGCTGCTGACGATCGGGGCTGTCTGCCGGCGCCTGAAGCCGGAGTTCCCCGACATCTCGATCTCGAAGATCCGCTACCTCGAGGACCAGGGGCTGCTCGCGCCGCGCAGGACGCAGGGCGGCTACCGGCTGTTCGCCGAGGAGGACGTCGAGCGCCTGCAGCGCATCCTCGAGCTCCAGCGCGACGCGTTCCTCCCGCTGCGCGTGATCCGGGAGGAGCTCGCGTCCGAGTCGACCTCGGCGCGCAGGCAGCGGCGGGTCGCGCTTGGCGAGCCCGAAGAGGAGGTCGATCTCGCGGAGCTCTGCCAGCGCGCCGGAATCGCCATTGACCTCGCCCGAAGGCTCGAGGATTTCGGCCTGCTCGCGCCGCGCCAGGAGGGAAAGGAGCCCCGGTACGCCGAGACCGACGTGGAGATCGCCGAGGCATGCGGCAAGCTGGCCCGCTACGGCGTCGAGGCACGGCACCTAAAGCCGTTCCGAAATGCGGCCGAGCGCAACGCCCGGCTGGTGGAGAGCGTCGTCGCGCCTGCGCTGCGCTCCCGGAACCCGGAGCGCAGGCGCGCGGGAGTGGAGGACCTCCAGACGCTCGCGGGCCTGGCGCAGGAGCTCGCGCAGCTCCTCTTCTGGCGCGAGCTTCGTACTCTTACCCCCGCGGAATGGCGATCGACTTGAAGTCGAAGGTCCGGGACGTCCCCGACTTCCCGAAGCCGGGAATCGTCTTCAAGGACATCATGCCGCTGCTCGCCGACCACGACGCGCTGCGGCAGGCGGTGGACGAGCTCGCCGCCTGGGCGTCGCCGCGCAAGCCCGACGTCATCCTCGGCGCCGAGGCGCGCGGCTTCATCACGGGCGGCGCGCTCGCGTACCAGCTCGGGTGCGGCTTCGTCGCGGCCCGCAAGCCCGGCAAGCTGCCGTGGCGGACGGTCAGCGTCAAGTACGCGCTCGAGTACGGGTTCGACGCGCTCGAGGTGCACGCCGACGCGATCCTGCGCGGCCAGCGCGTCCTCGTCCACGACGACGTGCTGGCGACCGGGGGAACGGCGCGGGCGAAGTGCGAGCTCGTCGAGCAGCTCGGGGGCGAGGTGGTCGGGGTCGCATTCATCATCGCGCTCGACTTCCTGAACGGGCGCGAGCGGCTCTCCGGCTACGACGTGCACGCGCTCATCTCCTACACGTAAGCCCGCTCGGACCGTCCGAACGGCGGATTACAACGTTGGGGGCGAATGTCGATCCTGAGGCTATGTACGACGCGCTGACCGGCAGGTTCACGTTCTCGTGTCCCGCTCGCGGCGAGACGTCGGTGCCGCTGTCGGCCTTCCGACGGCTCGAGCGGCTGCCCGGCGCGGCGCACCCCGCCGTCTACCGCGTCCGCTTCGCCTGCCCCTGCGGCGACGAGCACGACGGACTCGCCGCGCACGACGAGCTCGACTGGGCCCCGCTCGGACTGCGCGCCGGACGGTTCCTCAACCTGATGACCTCACGCGTGGAAGAGGTCGCCGACGAGCTGGGCGAGCTCTCGCTGCGCCGGATCGAGGCGGGGGACTGGCCGTGGCGCTTCTTCTGCTACCCCGAGGACCGGCCGCGGCCCGTCTTCCCCTCGGCCTTCGTGCTGCTCGCCCCGGGCGAGCGATCGCTCGGCGTCGCCGTCGCCTGTCCCGACTGCGGCGGCGTCTCCGTCAACCTCGTCACGCACGCACACGTCGACGTCCCGTTCCACCACGACCGCCGCGTGGGCGTGCTCGAGCACGTCTTCGAGCCCGGTGTCCGCAGCCTCGTCGAGGCGTTTCGCGCCGAGCTCTACTCCGCGCGCTTCGACGAGCGCCGCCTCGACCTCGAGTCTTAGCCGCGGTTTCGAGACAAGCCCGTTTGGCGGACGGACGCGCCGGCAAAAGCCGGCACGTCCTGATGGTCGGCGCCGTCGAGACCGCGCCTTAGAGAAGTTCATTCTCCGCGTTTGCGGGGCATCACCCTCTCGAGGTGATGAGAATGTACGAATTGACACGAGGAGTTGCGACGCTTGCCGGGGCCGCCGCCGCCGGCTTTCTGCTCTGGCTGGGGACACAGGCGTTCGAGGTTCGCTTCCAGACAGGCGGCTCGAGCGGTGACTACTGGACGCTCGTCGGGCTCGCTGCCGCCGCGGGGTTCGCGCTCGCGCTCTCGCAGCTCGTCGGCGGGTGGACGAAGTGGGGGCTCCCGCGGGTGTCCCTTCCGGTGCTCCTGATCGGGTTTCTCCCGGCCCTCGTCGTAGGCGGCGTCGTGCTGCTGGCGACGCAGCCGGCGGGCAGCACGGGCCACGGCCGTGCCGTTGACCTGCTTGGGGACCTCGGCGCCGGCGGGCTCGCCGACGATCTCGGGGCCGTCTTCCCCGCGATCGCGCTCGGGCTAGGGCTGCTGCTCGGGCTCGTCTTCGATACGACCGGCCCCCGGCGCGCCGTCGCGGCCGAGTACGACGAGCGCGTGGCCGACGAGGGCGTCGCGGCCGAACGTGCGCGCGCGTACGACGGTGCTCGCGAGCGAACGGAGTCCCCGGAAGAGTCGCTCGCGCGGGCGCGTGGCGAGGCGATCAGCGGCGACAGGGACTGAGGCTGCGGCGGCTCCCTTCGGGGGTCGCCGCGTCTCTACCGCAGCGGCTCTTCGCCGTAGATGCGGATGAAGAAGTAGATCACGGCCGCGATCAGCGGCGACACGATGAACGCCGTCGCCTTGTCGACGCCGACCGCGAGCGCGAAGAGGAGCACATAGAGGCCGAGGCCGATCGCCCAGAGCCCGGAGGTCAAGCCCCGGTCGAAGCTCGGCATCCGCAGGTGCACGGGCGGCGATCCTAGACGATCGACTTCGTCGATCGTCTAAAGGGAGGGCGCTCGAACGTGGCGACGATCAGGACCGCGCTCGGGACGCGACCTTCGCGCCAATGCGAGATGACCCTGCACGAGGTGTGGTTCCAAAAGGAGACGAGGTTCGACCGTGACCGCCGGTGAGCTGGGCGAAGGCGACGCCGGCGCCCCAGATCGAGGTCGAGCAGATCGTTACGCGCCTACGTCTGGACCTCCCGAGTAACGCTCACGGTTGGCTGTCGAGGGCCCCGTTCCCCCGGTGTTGACCAGAAAGTAAACGGCCGATCCCAGGACCGGAAGAACGAGCACTAAGATCACCCATGCGGCGAGCTTGCCGGCCGACATCGAGTGTCGACGACGCACAAGGTCGACGACGGTGGCCACCCACATCGCGACCACGCCGATGATGATGAGCCACCAGAACCACGCCATACGCTGTCCCTTCGTCGGATTTGCGAAGCGCTAGATCAACCCACCGCCGGCGAGCACTAACGGTCGGCGTTTCGCACGGCACGCTACGCCGTTTGACGCCTCTTCGCAATCGTCGCCCCCGAGCACGCGGTTGAGCGCGACCGCTAGTAGGTGTACGGCGCACGAGCCCAGGCTCGGACATCGAAGGCCATCGCGTGCGGCCGAGTTCGCCGATCATCACGTCGATCACGAGTCCCCTTGCCGTCGAGCTGGACGGCCCACTGCGTTAGACAAGTACGCGGTCTCACAGGCTGCGCGCGCAGCTTTGGAGCGGGCTTTTGGAACTCTGCGGGTTCTTGGACGACTCCCCTGTACAAACCGGCACAGGGCGGCCCGGACCAAAGAATTCGCCGAGCCGGTGGCGCTTTCGTCCACCTCCCCGGTTGACCTTCCCGTTGCCGGTACGGTCTCCCGGAGCGGCTTCGACCTACTCACGCTCCGTGCTCGGCGCAGCGGGCACGGTAAGGCCGCCGAGGCGGCGTTGCAAGGGCGCTGAAAACGCAAATGCCGCAATTTGCGATTTTTCCAATTATCAACATTTCCACAGCCATTCTTGCAGCTTGTGGGTAACCATGTGGAAAGGCGCCGCTTGCGACGCCGACACCCAGCGCGCCGGGCTTCGCCCGGCGCGCGTCTGAAATGACCGGTCGACACGATCGAGCACCAACCGCAACGCCTGCGACCAAGCCGGCTCCGAAGTCGCGCGCCCCGGCGCTGGTAATCGCAGTCGGAACGCTCGCACTCGCTGTGGCCGTCGTCCTCGCGGCCCTGCGGGTGGGGGAGCGGCCGGGTGCGCTGAGCGACTGGCAGGCGCTCGTCCTCGGCATCGTCCAGGGCTTCACCGAGCTGCTTCCGATCTCCTCGTCGGGCCACCTGATCCTCGTCCCGTGGCTCGCCGACTGGACGTACCTCGAGCAGCACGACCGCTTCAACCAGACCTTCGACGTTGCCCTCCACCTCGGCACGCTCGTCGCCGTCGTCGTCTACTTCCGCCGTGAGGTGGCGGCGCTGATCGCGGCGTGGCTCCGGAGCCTACGGGCGCGCGCGATCCGCGACGCCGACGAGAAGACCGCATGGATCGTCGTCGTGGCGACGGTTCCCGCCGCCGCCGTAGGCGCGGTGGGGGAGGACTTCATCGCCGAGCACCTCGGCGAGCCGTGGCAGATCGCCATCCTGATCGCGGTCTTCGCGGTGGTGCTGTGGCTGGCCGACCGCCGGCCCGAACGGCGGCGGATCGCGGGAATCGGGCTCGGCGCGGCGGTCGGCGTGGGGTTCGCGCAAGCGCTCGCACTCGCGCCGGGGGTGTCACGTTCGGGGATCACGATCTCCGCGGGGCGTGCGCTCGAGCTCGACCGGGACGCGGCGGCGCGGTTGTCGTTCCTGCTGTTGATTCCGGTCGTGCTCGGGGCGGTCCTGCTGAAAGGCGTCACCGACGTCGTGCTTGGCGATCTGCCGGCCGGGTGGGTCGGACCGTTTGCGGTCGGAACGATCGCGGCCGCCGTCAGCGGGCTCGCCGCGATCTGGGCGCTGCTCGGCTACGTCCGCCGCCACGACTACACGCTGTTCGTCGTCTACCGCCTCGCGCTCGCCGCCTTCGTGCTCGCGGTGATCGCGAGCGGCGCGCGCGGCGCGGGCTTCTAGTGGGATCGAGGCCCGTCCTGATGGCCGCGGCGGGCGCGGCCTGCATCGCCTTCTCCGGCATCCTCGTGCGGCTCGCGGACGTGCCACCCGCGACCGCCGCCGTCTTCCGCTGCGCGTACGCGTTGCCGGTCCTGGGCGCCCTCGCGCTCTGGGAACGACGCCGCTTCGGGGCCCGCGACGCGGGGCAGCGCGGCCTGGCGCTCGCCGCGGGCGTCTTCTTCGCCGTCGACCTCGTTCTCTGGCACCACTCGATTGCCGAGGTGGGAGCGGGCCTCGCGACGGTGCTCGGCAACGTCCAGGTCGTACTCGTTCCTCTGGCGGCGTGGCTGCTCCTCTCCGAGCGCGCCGAGGGTCACGTGCTCGGGGCGGTTCCGATCGTGATGACCGGCGTCGTGCTGATCTCCGGCGTCGTCGGCAGTGGCGCGTACGGCGACGACCCCGCTCTCGGCGCGGTCTACGGGGTCTCCACCGCGGTCGCGTACTCGGCGTTCCTGCTCGTGCTGCGCGCCGGGAACCGCGACCTCCGCCGGCCGGCAGGCCCGCTCTTCGGCGCCACGCTTGCCGCGACGATCGCAGCGCTCGCGATCGGCTGGCCGCTGGGGGAGCTCGAGCTCAGGCCGTCCTGGCCGGCGCACGCCTGGCTCGTCACGCTCGCGCTCACCTCGCAGGCGCTCGGCTGGCTGCTGATCTCGATCTCGCTGCCGCGCGTGCCTGCGGCGCTGACCTCCGTCGTCCTGACGCTGCAGCCGGTGATGTCGGTGGCGCTCGCGATGGCGCTGCTCGACGAAGCGCCCTCCAGTGTGCAGGTCGCCGGCGTCGTGGTCGTCGTGGGCGGGATCCTGCTCGCGACGGTGGGGAGGGCGAGGCGGCCCGCCCGCGAGGCAGAGCCGGCGCCCGACTTGACATAACGTCGCTTCTCGTGCGTTGAGACGCCAGCGAGCCTCGACGCGCCCAACGACGCTGTAATCGCGCTCGCGATGGCGCTCGACGCGCTCGAGAACCAGCCCAAGCCGGTGCAGGTGGTCGGATGGCTCTGAACGAGCCCGGGCGGTTAGACGCGCTCGACGACTTCGCCGATCTCGATGCTGTCGATCGTGATCGCGTCGCCTCCTGGCGGGTTAGCTCTAAGCTGCTCCGCAGCGGCCCGCGCGGCCTCTTCGGTTTCGTACGTGAGCATGGAAGTGCCCGTGTTCTCGTCAAGCCTGACAAACTGCGCGGCGACGAAGCCTGGCCCTTGGCTGATGCGCGGGAGGGCCTGCTCCCTCAGGATTGTCCTTGCGCGCTCGTAATCGTGAAGCGTGCTCCTGCGACGACCGCGTGCATTCGTGCCTCCGTCCTGCTGTACGACGTCGGTGACCCTACCCCAGACCCAGCGGCACCGGATGGTGACGCTAAGCCGCCGCTGTCTTGACTGCGGTCGGCGAACGCGAACGTCGCGCTGCGACGAGTGTTCCCGACGTCGGGAAACTGTCCGCAACCGCGGCCGTGGCCAGCAGGCGCGCCTCTCCATCACGCGCGAGCAGCGAAACCGCGTCTACCTGCGGGATGGCTATCGCTGCGTCGACTGCGGCAGTCCGCACGACCTCACCCTCGACCACGTAACCCCGCTCGCAGCAACGGTGAAGGCGAGCTACAGCGACGACGAGCTCGCGACGCGCTGCCGGCGCTGCAACAGCTCAAGAGGCGCGCAGTGAACCGGCGTAGACTCGTGGTATGGGCAGCCTCATCGCAAAGATCCGCAAGTGGTTGGGGCTCGGGAAGAAGCCTTAACCGCCGAACACGGTCCATTTGAGCTACGGTGGTGTAACTGGCCCTGTGGCCAGAGCGCCGGCCGAAACCCCGAAGAGCGTCAACGTGCGCCAGCGCACAAGACGATGGAGGTTCGGCGAACAGAGTTCGGCCGCAGGGCCACATACTCGCTCTAAGCACGGCGATTCTTTCAAGGGCGCTGCGCCTACCTCGCCGCACGGCGCCGCGCAAAAACGCCACCACCCCGCTCGGAAAGATGGGCCGCTCGGCCTATTGATCGTTGTGCCGGAGTGGACGAGTATCTGCCTAACTGGTCGCCCCCGCGGCCACGCGGCCGACGGGAGGCACCATGCAGGGCGCAGACAGGCACCTCGACTACCACCGCGAGCGGCAACGGGACCTCGTCCGCGTTGCTGAGCGCAGGGACATGGCGCTTCGATTCTCTGCGGCGCGCGCTGCAGAGCGGCGCTCGTTTCTACGGACCGTTTGGGAACGGCGGTTCAAGCGACCTGCGGAGGTTCCGAAGGTTCCTCCGGTCGTCGCTCCATAGCCCTCGACCGCAGTCCTGGTCTGCTCCCCGTTCGGCGGGGCGGTCGGTCGCCGCACCGGGCGGCGCAAACACGTCGGCGGGGCGAGGCGGCCGCGCACCAGCTACGGCCAGTCGAGCTGTGTCCATGGGGGCGCCCAATCCCTGGACGACCTTCCGAAGCTCCTCGCCGCCCAGACAGTCTCCCGAGCTCGGCCGCGAGCTCCCGGATCTTCAGACCCTCGAACCAGACGAACTCTTTGCGAGCGCTAGGCGCCGCCCTGCTGGGAAGCGAGGAACGCACTAGTCCGTCGCTTCTCGTGCATCGCTGACGCAACAGTCGACCGGCGGTGCAGGAGCGCAACGTCGACCACCGATCCCAGTAGCGTTAGCCTCTGATGACGGCGTTCAGCGACCTGCGCCCCCGCGTGCGAACCGAGGTCGCGAAGGCGATCGTCGGTCACGAAGAGGCAGTGGATCTACTCCTCGTGGCGACGGTGGCCGGGGGTCACGTCCTCATGGAGGGCCCGCCAGGGGTCGCGAAGACGATGCTCTCCGGCGCGATCGCGCGGGTGCTCGGCGCCTCCTTCTCGCGCGTCCAGTTCACCCCCGATACCACGCCCATCGAGGTGACTGGGACGACGGTGACGCGCGGCGGCGAGAAGGTTTTCCTCCCCGGAGCGATCTTCACCAACGTCCTGCTCGCGGACGAGATCAACCGGACGCCACCACGAACGCAGGCTGCGTTGCTCGAGGCTATGCAGGAACGGCACGTCACCGTCGAGGGTACGACACGCTGGCTGCCCCGGCCGTTCGTCGTGATCGCAACGCAGAATCCCTACGAGCAGGAGGGCGTCTTCCGGCTACCCGAGTCTCAGCTCGACCGGTTTCTGTTCAAGGTTGGACTCGGCTACGGCGATGTTGCTGACGAGCTGCGCGTTCTCTCGCTGCCGCACCGGGGCCTGATGGCGGACACACTCGAGGAAGTGACGCCGCTGCTCGATTCGGTTGCGCTCTCGCGTATGCAGTCCGAGTTGAGCGAGGCGCTCGTTCCCGAGGAAGTCGCCCGCGCCGTGGTTGCCCTCGTTCGCGCCACCCGCTCACATCCCGGTGTGCTGCTGGGCGCGAGCCCACGTGCGGCGATCCATCTCATCACAGCAGCAAAGGCATACGCGCTGCTCGCGGGCCGCGAACGCGTGGAGCCGAGTGACGTGTTCGAGCTCGCGCCGCCCGTGCTCGAGCATCGGATGATCGTCGAGCACGGCAGGCCGGAGGAGGTCGTGCAAGCCGCAATCGAGGAGGTCAGGGGCTAGCAGCGCCCTGCGCGGCGGTCGACGAAGCCGGCGGACGTTTTTTGGCGCAGCGCGACCTAAGTGTTTGCGCTGTGTAAATCTCGTGCAGAATCGTCGACGGTGCGGGACGCCGAGGCGCTGCTCGAGATCGACGACCTTCGGATGCTGCTCGAGAGCGCGGAGGCAGCGGGCACGCTTCGCTACTCGGATCTCGTCGACGCCGTCGAGGCGCACGAGCTCGACCCGCTCGAGATCGACCTCCTGCACGCGGAGCTCGACCGCCGCGTCGTCGAGCTGATCCCGGACGACGCCGCGCCGGCCGAGCCGCCGCCGGTCGCGCCCGAGACGACGACCGACGCGCTGCAACTCTTCCTGCGCGAGGCGGGCCGCCACGCGCTTCTGACCGCCGCCCAGGAGGTCGAGCTCGCGAAGCGGATCGAGCGTGGCGACGGCGAGGCCAAGCAGCACATGATCCGGTCGAACCTTCGCCTCGTCGTCTCGATCGCGAAGAACTACCGCAACCAGGGCCTGCCCTTCCTCGACCTGATCCAGGAGGGCACGCTCGGACTGATCCGCGCGGTCGAGAAGTTCGACTGGCGGCGCGGGTACAAGTTCTCGACCTACGCCACCTGGTGGATTCGCCAGGCGGTCGCACGCGCGCTCGCCGACAAGGCGCGCACGATCCGGATGCCGGTCCACATCGTCGAGCGCGCGCAGAAGATGAACCGCGCCGAGCGCACGCTCTGGACGCAGCTCGGCCGCGAGCCCACGCTCGAGGAGATCGCCGAGGAGGCGAACCTGCCGCTGCACCAGGCACTCGAGGTGCGCGCGGCCGCGCGGGCGTCGACCAGCCTCGACCAGCCGGTCGGCGACTCCGACGACACGCTCTTCGGCGACTTCGTCGCGGGCGAGGAGCCGTTGCCCGAGGAGGAGGTCGAGCACTCGCTCCGCTGCCAGGCGCTGCACGAGGGCCTCGCCGCGCTGAGCGAGCGCGAGCGGCGCGTGCTCCAGCTGCGCTATGGCCTCATCGACGAGGAGCCGAAGACGCTCGAGGACATCGGCCGCCGGCTCGGGCTCACGCGCGAGCGCGTCCGCCAGATCGAGGTCGAGGCCCTGCGCCGTCTCGCCGGTCTGCGCGAGATGCAGTACGCCCGCTAACCGCCGGAGGCGCTGGGAGCGGTCTCGCGGAGGACCGGGGCTAGGCCGAGCGCGGTGCCGTCGAAGAGGGGGAGCGCGGCTTCCTCCCCCACGCGCCGCGCGACGGCCTCGAAGGCCTCGTCGAGGTGCGGCGGACGCATGGCGCGGTGGCCGTCCGAGGCGACGAGCGCGACGCGATCCTCCTCGACGAGCTGCCAGGCGAGCTCCTCGGCGTC
>JBKOYJ010000027.1:0-6789 GCA_046725345.1 Actinomycetota bacterium
CGGCTGGGGGCTCGCCGACCAGGAGCCGGCGCCGACGATGCCGTTCCGGCGGTGGGGCGAGCCGGACGACGCGGCGCGGCTAATCGCCTGGATCTGCAGCGACGATGCGCGCTGGATCACCGGCCAAACGATCGACTCCGAGGGGGCTTCAGGCGATGGAGGTAGCCTGCGAGCGCCATCGGCGGCCCTACCGTCCGCGTTGAGTCAGTCGCGGGGCGGCTGTTCCAGCGTTTTCCTGGGGAAGGGGGAGCCGAGGAGCAGCTCGGCGTCCTTCTCCCCATAGTCGTCCCAGTCGTAGGCGAAGTCCTCTTCGGGGCCGATCAGGGCGGACTGCAGGTAGAGGCGCCGATTCGTCATCTCGGCCGCGCGGCATCTGGATCGAGAAGTAGCCGCAGCTTCCGCCGAGATCGACACGGACATCCCCGTCAAATCACCGGGAACGAACGGCTCCATCAGCTCCCAGGGTCGGCTCCGGTTGTTGACGACGTCTCAGCCTCACCGTCACCCGGCCGCCTAGCGCAACACGGCCTGCGACTGGACGACGCGGGCGACGAGGTTGCCCTCGTCGTCGATCACGTCCGTCTCGACGACAACTACGGAGCGGCCTACCCGCAAGGGCCGCGCCACCGCCTCGACATGGCCGCTGCGCACGACGCGCAGGAAGCTCGTCGTCGAGGAGATCGTCGCGGTCCCGGTCGCGCCGTCCGGGAGGTTCAGGAACGCGCACGTGCCGGCGACGCCGTCGGCGAGGCCCATGATCGCCCCGCCGTGGAGGACGCCGCCGGCCGTACAGAGCTCAGGCGCCCACCCGAGCCGCGCGCGCACCTCCTCCTTGCCGCCCGCGACGAGCTCGGCGCCGAGCGTCTTGCCGAACGGCATCGCGGCGTGCCACGAGTCGGACTGGAACGCGGGCTCGCCGGCCACGAGCGGCGAGGATAGTCGCCCGCGTGCGCCAGGCGCGTGGCTACGCTGGCGCAAGTGCCCCGTGGCGTTCCCATGGCCTTGCTGGCCGTCTTCGTCGCCGTGGTAGCGACGGGGGCGCTAGTGCGCGCCACGCGCAGCAGCGACGGCGATTCGTATCGCGGCAGCGAGCCCCCACCCGGGCTCACGCTCCCGCAGTTCGCCCTCCACGACGAGCGCGGGAATGTCGTGGACTCGCGGTCGCTCCGGGGAAAGGCCGTGCTCGTCACGTTCCTGGACAGCCAGTGCCGGCAGGCCTGCCCGGTGATCGCAGCGGCCGTGGGGCGGGCGGTCGCGCGCCTCTCCCCTGACGAGCGCCGGACGGTCTCGACTCTCGCGATCACGACCGATCCCGCCGGCGACACGCCGGCAAGGGTGCGAGCGTTCCTGGTCCGCGAGCGCGCGCTCGGAACGCTTAGGTATCTCACCGGCGGGGAGCGGCAGCTGCGACCCGTCTGGCGGGAGTTCGCCGTCCTGCCCTCGATCGACACCGGCCGGCACGAGATCCACTCGGCGCCCGTCCGGATCTACGACCGCCGCGGAACGTGGGTGGCGACGCAGTACGCGGGAGTGGACCTCTCCCCCGTCAATCTCGCCCACGACCTGCGGCTGGCCGCGAGCTCCTAGGGTCAGGTACCAGGGGTCAGGATCGCGCGCGGGAAGCGCTGCGGTCCCTTGAAGCCGTAGGCCGTGAGGAAGGCGTCGAAGGTCTTGGTTTCGAATCGACCGCACTTCGCCAGGTGGCCGTGCTGGCCTGTGGCCCTCCCGGTCGTCGGATCGACCTTGTCCGCCGTCCAGGCGCCGAGCGAGATCTCGTTGCGGAGCGCGGGCAGCGGCGCGATCACGATCCCGTTGGGGTTTCCGCCCTGGTACCAGGCGAGGATCGCGTTCACCTGCGACTTCGGGACGCGCGAGCCGTACTGGATCACGATTCCGCCGTGCTCGAGGTTGTGGATGAGCCGGATCTGGTCGACCGGCTCGGTGTAGACGCCCCAGGGCGCCGGGACCGGGAAGTGCGGCCCGGACGTGGGCGGGAACGAGTTGTACTTGAAGCCCTTGATCCTGTGCTCGATGTGGCGCTGGCCTTGACCGGGCAGCGTCTCGAGCGTGCAGCCGGCGGCCTCGAGCGTCTGCGCGGTCGACGACGCCCCGCCGAGCCCGAGCAGTAGAACGCCCGCGACGGCGGCGGCGACGATCACGGCGCCCGCGCCGAGCAGCATCCAGAGCCCGCGCCGGCCGCCGCGCTCCCCCATGCGCGCCTTCGGCGCCTGCACGTGGGTGCGTGGTTTAGGCGCCTGGACACGGCGCGGCGGAGGCGGTGTACGTGTCTTCTTCGCCACGTCGGGCGATGCTAGCAACGGGTTCTGCGGGTTCTGCGGGGTCGTCCGACCCGCTCCCTATCGTTCGTCGGTCCATGGTCGTGTTCACTCTCCTCCTCGGAATGGCGCTCGGCGCGGGAGCTGCGTGGTTCCTCGCGCGTTCACGTGCCGCCGCCACGCGGGCGGCGCTGGTCGCCGAGCTCCGCGTCGAGCGGGAGCGCGCCGAGCAGCGCGCGTCGGCGTTCGAGCAGGCACGCGCCGACCTCGAGAACGCCTTCAAGGCGCTCTCGGCCGACGCGCTCCGCAGCAACAACGAGTCGTTCCTGCAGCTCGCGCGCGGGCAGCTGGAGCAGCTCCAGCAGCGCAGCGCCGGCGACCTGGACCAGCGCCGGAAGGAGGTCGAGCAGCTCGTGGCTCCGATCAAGGAGTCGCTCGAGCGCTTCGACCAGCAGGTACGCGGCCTCGAGCAGGCGCGGCGGGAAGCGTACGGGTCGATCTCGCAGCAGCTGCGATCGCTGTCGGAGAGTCAGGACCGGCTTCGCACCGAGACCGGGAACCTGGTGACTGCGCTCCGGGCGCCGCACGTGCGTGGACGCTGGGGCGAACTCCAGCTCAAGCGCGTGGTCGAGATGGCGGGGATGGTCGCGCACTGCGACTTCGTCGAGCAGTCGCACACGACAGACGCCGACGGGCGCGGCCTGCGGCCGGATCTCATCGTGCGACTGCCCGGCGGGAAGAACGTCGTCGTCGACGCGAAGGTGCCGTTGACGGCCTATCTCGACGGCATCGAGACGGCCGACGACGACGTGCGTGCGGTGAAGCTCGGCGAGCACGCCCGCCAGGTACGCGACCACGTCACGAAGCTCGGAGCGAAGAGCTACTGGCGCCAGTTCTCGCCGGCACCCGACTTCGTGGTGATGTTCATGCCCGACGAGGCGTTCTTCCGCGCGGCCCTGGAGCACGACGCGTCGCTGCTCGAGTTCGGGGTCGAGGCGGGCATCGTTCCGGCGACGCCGACGACATTGATCGCGCTCCTGCGCGCAATCGCCTATGGCTGGCAGCAAGAGACCGTCGCCGAGAACGCGCGTGCGATCAGCGAGCTCGGCCGCGACCTCTACGACCGGCTCGGCACGCTCGCGCGCCATTTCGGGAAGCTCGGCCGGAGCCTCGACGGTGCGGTCGGCGCCTACAACGAGGCCGTCGGCTCGCTCGAGACGCGGGTGCTCGTGAGCGCGCGCCGGTTCGAGTCGCACGGCATCGTGGGGAAGGAGCCGATCGCCGAAGTGACGCCGCTCGAGCGCCAGGCCCGGCCACTGCAGGCGCTGGAGCTCACCACGGCGGACGTTCCCGAGGAAGAGGAGGCGCCGCCCGCCCGCGACGCGGCCTAAGGCGCCGGCTCGACGGCGCCGGCTATCAGCTCAGGACGACCGCGCCCTCCCACGGCTCGAGGGCGAGCGCGCCGCCGATCTCCTCACCGTCCCTTACTCGGGTCGTCCCGAGCGCGAGGCGGCCGCGCACACCGTCGACGGTTGCGTCTTGGTCGCCGAAATTGAGGGCGACGGTCACGTCGTCGCCGCGCCGCCACGCCCACGCTCCTGCCGGCGCGGGGAGCGGCCCGTAATCCCCCAAGCGCAGCGCTTCGACGCGGCGGCGCAGAGCGATCAGGTCGCGGCAGAGATGCAACGTCGAGCGGGGGTCGGCGCGCTGCGCCTCGACGTTGCAGGCGGAGGCGTCGCCGATCGGGAGCCACGCCCGCTCGGGACGCTCGGTGAAGCCGGCGCCGGCGCTGCCGTCCCACTGCATCGGTGTCCGACCCGGATCGCGCCCTTGGAAACCGCCGCGGCGCAGCCGGTCGACTGGGTCCAGCACCCGGTCGGAGGGCACGTTCCGCTCCGGCATCCCGATCTCGTCTCCGTAGTAGAGAACGGACGTGCCTCGCAGCGTCAGCAGCAGGAGCAGCGCACACCGGATCTTGCGTTCGTCGCCGTCGCACCAGCGCGAGGCGAGCCGCCCGGCGTCGTGGTTCGAGGCGGTCCAGACCGGCCATGCACCGTCCGGGAGCACCTCCTCGGTCGCGCCGACGACGGCCGAGAGGGCGCGGGCGTCGAACGGCGAGTGAACGAACACAAAGTTGAACGCGAGGTGCAGCTCGTCGTCGCCACGCCCGTAGAACGCCGCGAGCGTCTCGAGGTCGTGCACGTACGTCTCGCCGAGCAGTAACCGAGGCGGGTCGTACCGGTCGGCGAGCGCGCGCCAGCGGCGGAGAACATCGTGGACTCCGGGCTGGTTGGCCGTGTAGGTCTCGCGCTGTCCGACGCGGCGGACGTGAGGCGGATCGTCCTCGGTCGCCGACGCGTTGTCACGCAGCTGCTCGTCCTTGACGATTCGGTGCGCGACGTCGATGCGGAAGCCCGCGATCCCGCGGTCGAACCAGAAGCGAAGGATGCGGTCGAACTCGTCGCGCACGTCGGGGCTCCACCAGTCGAGGTCCGGCTGTTCGGGAAGGAAGCCGTGCAGGTAGAACTGCCCGGTCGTCTCGTCGAGCGTCCACGCGGGGCCCCCGAACGTGCTCAGCCAGTTGTTCGGCGGCGAGCCGTCCGACCGCGGATCCGCCCAGACGTACCACGAGCGCTTCGGACTCTTACGGCTCGCGCGCGACTCGACGAACCAGGGATGGCGGTCGCTCGTGTGGTTCGGGACGAGATCGAGGAGGACGCGGATGCGACGGCGTCCGGCCTCCGCCACGAGCGAGTCGAGATCCTCGAGCGTGCCGAGATCGGGATGGACGTCGTAGTAGTCGGCCACGTCGTAGCCCCAGTCGGCGTTCGGCGACGGGTGGACTGGGTTGAGCCAGATCGCGTCGACGCCGAGCCACTCGAGATGGTCGAGACGTCCGACGATCCCCTGCAGGTCCCCGACTCCGTCGCCGTTCGAGTCGGCGAAGGAGCGCGGATACACCTGGTAAACGACCGCCTCGCGCCACCAGTCGCGAGAGCCGCGAGTGCCGCCTGCGCCGTTCAGTAGCGCAGGAGGGCCGCGATCCCCTCGACGGGATCGAGGTCCTGGTGGTAACGCACCGCCCAGACCGTGCCGCCATGGGACAGCGTCTGGTGGACGGCGACGTCGAGGCCCTCGCTTCGCGGCTCCATCCGCGTCCCGTCGAGCGGGCAGCTCCCGGCCTCGGTCGCGGCACGGCCGCACGAGGGGCATTGCCAGGCCTCGCGGTCGGCCCCTTCGCGGAACAGGAGCAGCTCGATTCGGCCGTCCGATGCCGCCTCGAGCGTGTCCTTCCAGCCGGCCGTCGCCCGGCCGTTCCGGCCCGCCTCCTCGCGCCAGCGCTCGAGCAGCTCGCGCTCGCGCCTCGCATGCCACTCCTCCAGGACGGGGAGCGCGTCGTCGAGCAGCTCGTTCGCGGTCGCATGCGCCTCGGGCGTCGCCCAGCCCGCGAGCGCGGCCCGCGTCTCGTGCGCCAGCAGCTCCTCGAACTCAGCACGGGCCTCCTCGGTTGCCGCGACGACGACGGGCGGACCGTGGAGGCGGCGCCAGCGCCGGTTGAGCTCGTCCGCCACCCGCCGCCAGTGGTCCGCCGCCTGCCCATCGATGTGGCGCTGGTAGTTGGCCTGGGACCATCCGCCCTGGTCGTGTCGGCGCGGGATCTCCTCGCCGAGATCAGCGACCTCGTGGAGCTTCCCGCCGCGCAGCCGGTAGAGGTTGCCGCGCTCACGGCTGACGAAGGCGACGATCGCACCCTCGCCCTTGCCGACCAGCGGGACGAGCGGCGCGACGTAGAAGTCGCGGCCGATCTTGACCTCGTCGCCGGTCTTGCCCGTGAGCGGCAACGTCGCCCAGAAGTTGTCGAGGCCCGCGCTGAACACGGCGAGGCCGCGCGCGCCGTCGCGGTCGAAGTCCTCGTCGAAGTAGCGGCGGATGCGCTCGAAGTCGGCCTTCAGGGCCTCGCGCTGTTCATGCGTGAGCTCGCCGCGTCCTGCTGCGGCACGGCGCTCCGCTTCGTGCAGGAGCGAGTTGAAGCGCGTGTCCGCCTCGGCTGCGGTCGGCGTGACGCTGGGATCGAGGTCGAGGTAGAAGCTGAGCGCGAGCCCCTTCTCGGCGCGAAAGCGCGCGAGATCGCGCAACGTGTCCCATCCGATCGCGGCCATGATGATTCCGTTTACCGGGGAGGCGAGATTCTATTCGCGGTTCGCTGACGAGAGTGTTCACGATCGGCCACGGGACCCGTCCGCTCGACGAGCTGGTCGAGACCTTGAAGGAGACGGGCGTGCAAACGCTGGTCGACGTACGCCGGTTTCCCGGCTCTCGGCGCAACCCCCAGTTCGGGCAGCGACCGCTCGCGACGGCGCTTGCCACCGCGGGCATCGACTACCGGCACGAGCCGGAGCTGGGCGGACGCCGCAGTGGCGAGCCGGGCGAGGAGCAGTTCGCGTGCATCCGAGTCGCCGCCTTCCGCAGCTACGCGGCGCGGATGGGGCGACCCGAGTGGCAGGCTGCGCTC
>JBKOYJ010000096.1:0-3587 GCA_046725345.1 Actinomycetota bacterium
CGGCTGGGGGCTCGCCGACCAGGAGCCGGCGCCGACGATGCCGTTCCGGCGGTGGGGCGAGCCGGACGACGCGGCGCGGCTAATCGCCTGGATCTGCAGCGACGATGCGCGCTGGATCACCGGCCAAACGATCGACTCCGAAGGGGGCTTCAGGCGATGGAGGTAGCCTGCGAGCGCGCGTCCCCGTGGTGACGATCGACGAGGTTCGGGCGTTCGCGACCACACTTCCTCGCAGCACCGAGGCGCTCGTGCGAGGTCGCGTGAAGTTCCGAATCGGTCGCATCGTCTACCTGTCCTTCTCGCGCGACGGGACGGTCATGGGTTTCGCGTTCCCGAAGGACTGGCGCGACGCGCTCGTCGAGGCCGAGCCCGAGAAATTCTCGCTGCCGGACCAGTCCGACCTCCGTTACCACTGGGCCCACGTCCGTCTCGCCGCCATTGACGCGGACGAGATGCGCGATCTCGTCGAGGGCGCCTGGGCGTTTGTGGTGCCGAAGCGAGTCGCCGAGGAATACAGCGCGTCGCGCGGCTCGGACTAAACCTTGCCGGGCCGGCCGGCGGGGGCTACCAGTCAGCTGATGCTCGGAGGACGGGCTTGATGTCGACGACAGGGGTTCCGTCGATTGCCTCGAGTGGCCCGACCTTCAGCTCCCGGCCGGCGACTTCGAGCACGGTGACACGGTGCAGTCCAAGGGGATTCGGTCGATCGGGCGACCGTGTCAGGAAGACGCCGGTGAGTGGAACGCTCCTGTCCCCTCGTGGGTGCGTCTTCAGAACGTCGCGACGAGCCTCGTGCAACCAGGTAATGACGATGAGCTCGTCGCCGGCCTCGATCCCCTCCAGCCCTTCGAGGACCGAAGGCATGAGCTCGATCCGTGCATCAGGCGCTCCCTCGCTACCTTGATTCGGTGCCTTCTTGCGGTCCTTGAGCGGCGAGCGGACGATGCCGATCGGGCGCAGCGGGTTGGAGTCGAGGTCGTACGTCATCTCGCTGCGGACGAACTCCGAGCGAGCTCCGCCAGCCGCTGCTCGATGAAGCGCCGCTCCGCGTCTGAGTGAACGAGCTCGAGTGCGCGCTCGTAGGCCGCGCGGGCGTCGTCGACGCGATCGAGCCGCCGCAGCAGCTCCGCGCGTGTGGCGTGCAGATAGTGGTAGGTGTCGAGCTCGAGGCGCTCGACCAGGGCGAGCGCGGCTTCGACCTCGCCCGTCTCGGCCATGGCGGCGGCCTGGTTGAGCTCCACGACCGGCGAGCCGGTGAAGCGGGCGAGCTCGCCGTACAGGGCCGCGAGCTGCGGCCAGTCCGGGGGCTCCTCCAGGTGCAGGGATGCGATCGCCGCCTGCAGTACGTAGGGGCCGCGGCCGCCGAGCGCCAGCGCGCGATCGAGCCCGGCCCGTCCCTCCGCGATCTGCTCGAAGTCCCAGAGCGATCGATCCTGATCGCGGAGGAGGACGACCGTGCCCTCGGCGAAGCGCGCGTCGCGCCGGGCGTCGTTGAGCAGCATCAGCGCGAGCAGTCCGTGCACGTCGGGCTCGTCGGGCATCAGCTCGGCGAGCGCGCGCCCGAGCCGGATCGCCTCGGTCGTGAGCTCCCCGCGGCCGCCGTACCCCTCGTTGAAGACCAGGTAGACGACCGCGAGCACGGCGCCGAGGCGATCGGGGAGCAGGTGCGCTGGCGGGACGCGAAAAGGGATCCCAGCCGCCTTGATCTTGCGCTTCGCGCGGACGAGCCGCTTGGCCATGGTCGCCTCGGGGACGAGGAAGGCGCGCGCGATCTCCTCCGTCTGGAGGCCGCCCAGCGTCCGCAGCGTGAGCGCGACCTGGGCATCGAGGGCGAGCGCCGGATGGCAGCAGGTGAAGATGAGCTCGAGCCGCTCGTCCGGGATGGTCGTCTCGTCCACGTCGCCCATGGTCTCCGGCACCTCCAGCAGGTGGGCCTTCGCCGCCAGCGTTCGCTCGCGGCGGATGCGGTCGATCGCGCGGTTGCGCGCGGTGGTCACGAGCCAGGCGCGCGGATTGGCGGGCGTCCCGTCGCGCGGCCAGCGCTCGGCGGCGATCGCGAACGCGTCCTGGGCGGCTTCCTCGGCGAGGTCGAAATCGCCGAGGAAGCCGATCAGGCTCGCGAGGACGCGGCCCCACTCGTCGAGGAAGACCTGTTCGAGGATTCCTATCCCTCCTTCAGCGGACGCACCTCGATCGCACCGCCAAGGCGGGCCGCCGGAATGCGCGATGCAAGCTCGATCGCGGCGTCGAGGTCGTCCGCCTCGAAGAAGAGGTAGCCGCCCAGCGCTTCCTTGACGGCGACGAACGGCCCGTCGGTCGTAAGCGTCTTGCCGTCCTGCACGCGCACGGTGGTCGCCGTCTCGGGCGGTTGCATCCAGACGCCGGGGGTGACGCCGGGGGTCTCGTTGATCGCCTGGTAGTCGGCGTAGATCTGTTTCTGCTCGTCCTCCGAAAGAGGCTCCCACTCCGGCGACCCCGGCAGTGGGGTCGTTCCCTGCTGGATCAGCAGCATGTACTTCATCGCTTCCTCCTCCTTGTCTCGTGGAGCGTGGTCGTCTCTAAGACGAACGGCAGATGAGGGAAAGGACAACCTTGTACGGAATGTTTGGCGGCGTGAGAGTGCCATGGGTCACGCGGTGGAACCCGGTCGCGGCGGTCGCCGCGCTGGTGGCGGCGCTCGGCGCGACCCACCTGTGGTGGCTGCTTCGCTTCCGCCGCGGCTTCCCCGTCGACATCGACGAGGCGGGCTACCTCTGGTTCGCCTACACGTTGCACGACCGTCTTCGTTCCGGCGGCCCTCACGGTCTCTGGAGCGCGTTTCAGGGCGAAGGATGGGCTCCACCGCTTCTGCCCGGGCTCACGGCCGTTCTCGAATTACCCGCGGGTGCCAGACAGGTCTCGCCGTCGATCGCCGTTCAGCTCGTCTTCTTCGCCGTCCTCGTCTTCGCGAGCTATGGAGTCGGCGAACGTCTGCTCGACCGGAGCGCCGGCCTGCTCACGGCATTCGTCGTGGCCACGGTGCCGGCGATCACCGACTTCGTGCGGACGTACCACATGGTGATCCCGAGCACCGCGATGTACACGCTCACGGTCTACGCGCTTCTGGCGTCCGACAGGCTCCGGCGCCGCTGGTGGGCGGTCGCAGGGGGCGTTGCCCTCGGGCTGACGTTGCTCGCGCGGACGATGATGCTCGCGTTCGCACCCGCGATCGCGGTCGCTGCGATCTGGATGCTGGTCGTCGACCATGCGGACAGGAGGAAGGTCTTCAACCTGCTGCTCGCCGTGCTCGCCTTCGCCGCGACGAGCCTCGTCTGGTACGCGACGAGCTGGCGCCCGATCCTCGATTACCTCTTGAGCTTCGGCTACGGCGCCGAAAGCGCCGGCTACGGCACGAGGCTGTTGCCGGTGTCCGCGGAGTACTGGACGCACGAGCTCAAGGGGGCAGTGAACGGGTCGCTCTACCTCCCGCTCGCGGCGGGGCTCTCGGCCGCACTCGTCCTTGCGGCGGCCGGCGTGGTCGAGGACCGCCGGCGGAACGCGATCCTCGCCTGGATTCGGCAGGCAGCGAGAAGCGACGCGGTCGTTCC
>JBKOYJ010000087.1:0-14189 GCA_046725345.1 Actinomycetota bacterium
GATCGCCACCGTCCGTCCCGCGACGATCCTCGCCGACGTCGCCGTGGCCGTGCATCCGGAGGACGAGCGCTACCGCGACCTCGTCGGCAAGGAGGCGATCGTCCCGTTCGTCGAGCGCCGCGTGCCGATCATCGCGGACGAACGGGTCGAGCGCGAGTTCGGGACCGGGGCGCTCAAGGTGACGCCCGGCCATGACCCGACCGACTTCGAGATCGGACGCGACCACGGACTCGAGGAGCTGTCCGTCGTCGGGCCCGACGGCCGGATGAACGCGCAAGCGGGCGAGCTGGCCGGCCTCCCGCAGGACGAAGCCGGCGAACGCGTCCTCCGCTGGGCCGAGGAGCGCGGGCTGCTCGAGCGCCAGACCCCCTATCGCCACTCGATCGGAAGGTGCGAGCGCTGCCACACGCGCGTCGAGCCGCTGATCATGCTCCAGTGGTGGTGCGCGATGGAGGAGCTTGCCGCCCCAGCGATCGCGGCGGTGGAGGAAGGGCGAATCCGCTTCACGCCCGAGCGGTTCGCCCGCATCTACCTCGACTGGATGCGGAACATCCGGCCGTGGTGCATCTCGCGCCAGATTTGGTGGGGCCATCGCGTCCCAGTCTGGTACTGCCCTGACGGCCACCTGACCGTCGCCGAGACCGAGCCCTCCGCCTGCGCGGAGTGCGGCTCGGACGAGCTCACACAGGACGAGGACGTGCTCGACACCTGGTTCTCGTCCGCGCTCTACCCCTTCGCGACCCTCGGCTGGCCGGAGGAGACAAGTGAGCTGGAGGCGTTCTACCCGGGCGACGTGCTGACGACGGCCCGCGACATCATCTTCCTCTGGGTCGCGCGAATGATCTTCTCGGGCCTCGAGCTGATGGGGGAGGACCCGTTCCACGACGTGCTGATCCACTCCACGCTCCTCAACCCGGAGGGGCGGCGGATGTCGCGCACGCTCGGCACGGGAATCGATCCGGAGGACGTGCTCGAGCCCTACGGCGCCGACGCGATGCGATACGGCCTGCTCAAGGTGACGTCGAGCCAGGACGTGCGCTTCTCGTTCGGCTCGATCGAGGAGGGACGCAAGCTCGCGATCAAGCTCTGGAACGTCTCACGGCTGATCCTCGACAACGCCGGAGACGCTCGCCCTGAGGAACGGCCGCGCGACCTCGAGGAGCGCTGGATCCTGGGCCGGCTCGACGCCGGACGGGCCGAGCTCGACGACTGCCTCGCGCGCTTCGACTTCGCGGCGGGGGTCAAGCTCCTCTACCGGCTGACCTTCGACGACTTCTGCGACTGGTACGCCGAGGCGATCAAGCCGAGGCTCTACGCGGGCGACGAGGACGCGCGGGCGACGGCGTTGGTCGCGCTCGAGCGGCTGCTGAAGCTGCTCCACCCCGTCATGCCGCACGTCACCGAGGAGATCTGGTCGAGTCTTCCGGCGCGCGAGACGCGCCTGATCGTGGCGCCCTGGCTCGAGCCGGAGGACGCGTACGCGGACACGGCCGACGCGCTCGAGCGCGTGCAGATGCTCGCGCGCATCTTCCGGCGGAGCGGCGTGCTCGGCGAGCTCGCGGGCGACGAGCGGCGGATCTTCGAGGCGGTCGTGAGGCCCGAGCGCGTACGAGCCGACGGCGCCGACCGTGACGCGGAGGTCGAGCGGTTGCGGCGCGAGGTCGCCCGCGCCGAGGGAATGCTCGCGAACGACCGCTTCGTGGCAAACGCCCCCGACGACGTGGTCGCCGCCGAGCGCGAGAAGCTCGAGCGCTACCGCCGGGAGCTGGCTGCCCTGAGCCCCTGAGTCACGAGGCTTCGTGCTCGACGTGGAGGTCGGGAAGCCACCGAAGGCGCCTCGGCAGGTACCAGTTCCACTCTCCGAGCAGCTTCATCGAGGCGGGGACGAGCACGGATCGGATCAGCGTCGCGTCGATGAGCAGTGCGACCCCGACGCCGAACCCCACCTGCTGCGTCTCCACGAGGTCGCCCGACGCGAAGCCGGAGAACACGGCGATGATGATCAGCGCCGCCCCCGTGATCACCCGGGCGGTCGAGCCGAGCGCAGACGCGACGGCGCCGGCGTTGTCGCCCGTCGCGAGGTAGCGCTCGCGGATCCTGCTGAGCAGGAAGACGTGGTAGTCCATCGAGAGCCCGAACAGCACCGAAAAGAGGAACAGCGGCGCCCACGGCGTGACCGCCTCGACCTTGCGCAGGCCAAACAGCTCGTTGCCGACGCCCTTCTGGAACACGAGCACCATGAGGCCGTACGCCGCGCCGACCGAGAGCAGGTTGAGCATGATCGCCTTCAGCGGCAGCACGATCGAGCGGAACGCGATCGTGAGCAGCACGAAGCTGAGCGCGAGCACGAAGACGAGGATGCGCGGGAGCCAGCGCTCGGTCAACGCGCGGTAGTCGATTTCCTCCGCCGTTTCGCCGGTCACGAAGACGTCGAGGCCGCTCGACCCGAAGACTGCCGGCACGTCGTTGCTCCGAAGCCGCGCGACCGCATCGAGGGCTCGCTGGTCGCGGCTGTCGCCGACGACGAGCGCCTCGACGAGGGCGACCTGCCGGTCGGGGCTGACGTCGACCTCCGGGTCGCGGAAGAGCGGGCTCTCGTCCAGCCGGCGGGCGAAGCGCCGGATCGCCACTCTCGCCGGCGGCGCCGTCACGTGGCCGTGGAGGACGACCTGCACCGTGTCCGAGGTCCCGATCCCGAATTCCTCGTCGAGCGCGAGAAAACCCTGCTTCGCGGGCACGCCGTCCGGGAGTGAGCGGACGCCCGCCGTGGACAGCCGCAGGTCGAGGGCCGGCGCAGCGGCCGCGAGCAAGAGCGCGGTGGTGACGAGCAGGCTCACGAGCGGGCGTCGCATCACGGTTGCGGCGACCGCCGACCAGAACCGTCCCTCGCGACCGGCACGCTCGACCGAGCGTCCGAGCAGCGGGACGCGGAGCGCGTTGACGCGGTCGCCCAGCAGGCTGAGGAGCGCGGGCAGCAGCGTGAGGGCCGCGGCGATCGACACGAGCGCGACCGCGATCGCGCCGACGCCGAGGCTGCGGAGGACGGTGTCGGGAATCAGCAGCAGCCCCGACATCGCGAGCACGAAGGCGATGCCGCTGAAGAGGACGGCGCGGCTCGCTGTCCCCGCCGTGGCGGCGATCGCGTCCAGCTTCTGCCGGCCGGTCGCCCGCTCCTCGCGGTAGCGGGAGACGATGAAGAGCGCGTAGTCGGTTGCGATCGCGAGCCCCATCACCGTGAGCATGTTCACGAGGTAGACGGAGAGGTCGAACGCCTGTCCGACCACCGCCGACAGCCCGAGCGCGATCACGATCGAGAACAGCGCCACGGCGAGCGGCATCAGCGCCGAGGCGAGCGCACCGAAGACGAGCACGAGGATCACGAGCGCCGCCGGCAGGCCGAAGTAGAGCTCGCCGGTCCTGAGGTCGTGGGCGAGAATCTGGTCGACGTCGCGGTCGGCCGTGCAGTCGCCGGTGACGGTGACGTCGAAGGAGCCGCCCTCGGCGCGTTGTGCGATCTCGACCAGCTTCCCGGCGCCTTCCTCGCAGTCTCCCATGAGCCCGATCGGGATCACCGTCGCGTGTCGATTCGGCGCGACCAGCGAGCGGTCGTCGCTCGCGTCGTAGCTCTCGGCGTTGTGGACGGCGCCGCTCGTCCGCACGGCAGCGAAGACGGCCTCGACCTTGCGCCTGAACGCAGGGTCGTCGACCGTCAGTCGCCGGGAGCGGACGACCATGAACTCGTCGACGTACTCAGCGTTCGGATCGGGCGGGAAGTGCCGGCCCAGCAGCGCGTATCCCTGCTCCGACTCGGGGTTGGACGTGATGCCGCCCTCCGACGTCAGCACGGACCCGAGCAGCAGCGCGATCGCCCCGATCGCGAGCACGAATCCGAGTCCCCACACCCCGACGGTCGCCCACGGCCGCCGTGCGCTGACACGCGCGAGGTGCTCCGTCGAGAGCGTCAACGCCGCAGTCTTCCCGCCGTCGGCGCTCGGCGTCAACACCGCCGTAGGCTGTCCGGGTGGGCGACGCCGTCGCGTGGATCGAGAGCCTGAGCCCGTGGCCGGAGGAGTTCGGGCTCGAGCGGATGCACGCGCTCCTCGAGGAGCTCGGCGACCCGGAGAACGCTTTCCCGGCGATCCACGTCGTGGGGACGAACGGCAAGTCGACCACGACCCGGATGACGGCGGCCGTCCTCGCCGGCGAGGGGCTGCTCGCCGGCGCGTACACGTCACCGCACGTCGTCGGCTGGTCGGAACGGATCCGCGTCGGCGGCGCCCACGCCGACGTGGAGGCGGCGCTCGATCGGATCCGCGCCCCCGCCGAGCGGCTCGGCGCGACTCAGTTCGAGGCGCTGACGGCCGCTGCGCTGGCCGAGTTCGCAACAGCCGGCGTCGAGGTCGCCGTCGTCGAGGCCGGCCTGGGGGGTCGCCTCGACGCGACGAACGTCCTCGACGCGGGCATCGTCGTGCTCACGAACGTCGCGCTCGACCACACCGACGTCCTGGGCGAGACGCGGGAGGAGATCGCGGCCGAGAAGCTCGCCGTCGTCAGGCCGGGCGCGACGGTCGTCCTCGGCGAGCCCGAGTGGGAGGGCGCGGCCCGCGAGCGGGGCGCGGCGCTCGTCGAGCTGGCGTCGGGAAGCAGCGTCGCCCTTGCTGTGAGCGCGGCGCAGGCCTTCCTCGGCCGTCCGGTCGACGCTGCGCCCGCGCACGGCGTTCGCCTGCCCGGTCGCCTCGAGCGCCGCGGGGAGGAGCCGCTCGAGATCTGGGACGGCGCGCACAACCTCGCGGGCGTGGGGTGGCTGCTCGCCCGCGTGCCGGCGCGACGCTACGTGCTCGTCGTCTCGATCCTGCGCGACAAGGACGCCGCTCGGATGCTGGCGGGCCTGTCCGCACTCGGCGACCAGCTCGTCGCGACGACCTCCTCGAACGCCCGCTCGCTCGCTGCGGACGAGCTCGCGCGCCTCGCGCGCGAGCGGTTCGCCCTCGTCGAGGCGGTCGCCGATCCGTCGGACGCGATCGCCCGCGCGCGCGAGCTCGCCGGGTCGGAGGGTGCGGTGCTGGCGACCGGATCGCTGTACCTGCTCGCAGACCTCCACGCGCGCGAGCGCATACGATGACGCGGCCGCCTTCCCGCGCGCGATGAACGATTTCTTCGACTCGACGACCTGGTTCCTGATTCGGAACCTCACCTTGTTCTTCCTGGTCGTCTTCTGGCTGGCCACGATCTACTGGGTCTACAAGGACGCGCGCCGCCGGGTCGACGATCCCTGGCTCGTCGCCGTGGCGACGCTGCTCGGCGTGGTCCCGCCCTTCGTCGGCCCCTTGATCTACATGTTGTTCCGGCCGCCCGAGTACCTCGAGGACGTCCGCGAGCGCGAGCTCGAGATCAGGGCGATGGAGGAGCGGCTCGTGCGGCGCGAGCTGCACTGTCCGGTCTGCCGGACCGAGGTCGACTCGTCGTTCCTCGTCTGCCCCGTCTGCACCACGAAGCTCAAGCAGGCGTGCTCGAACTGCAAGGCGCCGCTCGAGGCGATGTGGCAGATTTGCCCGTACTGCGAGACGCCGGTCGACACGCCCTCGACGATCCGCCTGGACACGTGGGAGATGCCGGATCAGCGGCTCGAGGAGACACGGACGCGACGCAGGCGGCGGCAACGGCGCGAATAGCCTGTGCCTCTTCAACGGACGCTGATCCTCATCAAGCCGGACGCGATGGAGCGCGCGCTCGCCGGGGAGATCCTCGCCCGCTTCGAGCGGCGCGGGCTGGAGCTACGCGCCGCCAAGGTGGTCCGGGTCGACCGCGACCTCGCCGAGCGGCACTACGAAGAGCACCGCGGGAAGCCGTTCTTCGGTGAGCTCGTGGACTTCATCACGTCGGGGCCGACCCTGGCGCTCGTGCTCGAGGGCGAGTCCGCGGTAGGGGTGACGCGGACGACGATCGGGGCGACGAACCCGGCCGAGGCGGCGCCCGGCACGATCCGCGGCGACCTCGCGCTCGCAATGCCGGACAACCTCGTCCACGGGTCCGACTCACCCGACACGGCAAAGCGGGAGATCGGACTCTGGTTCGGCGATGAGCTCGTCTAGGTACCCGGACTACGTCTCCGGCAACGTCGAGATCTGGACGAAGACGAACGCCGAGTACACGGGGCCCCAAGCGCGGAAGGCCTGGACCGAGGAGCTGAGCTGGAGCGTCTTCGGCATTCCGGAGGCGGAGCTCGGGGTGCTCGGCGAGGTCGGGGGTCTCGATGTCATCGAGCTCGGCTGTGGCACGGCGTACGTGTCCGCCTGGTTCGCCCGTCGAGGGGCGCGGCCGGTTGGCGTCGACCCGACGCCTGCGCAGCTCGCGACCGCGCGCGAGATGCAGGCGGAGTTCGGGCTCGACTTCCCGCTCGTCGAGGCCGCTGCCGAGGAGGTACCGCGCGCGGACGCGTCCTTCGACCTCGCGGTCTCCCAGTACGGCGCATCGATCTGGGCCGATCCGTACCGGTGGATCCCTGAGGCGGCGCGCCTGCTCAGGCCCGGAGGACGCCTCGTCTTCCTGCGGAACTCGACGCTCGTCACGCTGTGCGCGCGGCTCGACGGCCCTGCAGGCGAGCAGCTCCAACGGCCCCAGCGCGGGCTGTGCCGGATCGAGTGGTCCGACACAGGCGAGGTCGAGTTCCACCTCCCGGTCGGTGAGCTGATCGACCTGCTCCACGGCAGCGGCTTCCAGGTGGAGCGCCTGCTCGAGCTCTACGCCCCGGATGGCGCCGAGACACACGCCTACTACGACTACGTCACCGCCGACTGGGCGCGCAAATGGCCGGCCGAGGAGCTCTGGGTCGCCCGCAAGACGGACAAGTAACGCTGTGCTACTTGGATGAGCGCGCCGCCGGCTCCGCCGCTTCTGCTCGCCTCCTCGTCGCCGCAGCGGCGCGCGATCCTCACACAGCTCGGCATCCCGTTCGACGTGATCGCACCCCGCTACGAGGAGCACGATCCGCCCGAGGCCGACCCCCTCGAGCTCGTACGCGCGCACGCGCGCGGCAAGGCTGCGTCGGTTGCCGTCGAGGCGGACGGGCGGCCCGTACTCGGGGTCGACACGACGGTCGTGCTCGCCGGGCGGCTGTACGGCAAGCCGCGCGATGCCGCGGAGGCCGAGTCGATGCTCGAGGACCTCTCAGGGCGCACGCACGAGGTCGTCTCCGGCCTCTGCCTGGTCACGCCGGCCTGGGAGGCGGTCCGCGACGAGGTCACACGCGTCTCGTTCCGGCCGCTGACCCCGCGTCACCTCGCCCACTATCTCGCGGCGGACGAGTGGCGCGACCGGGCGGGCGCCTACGCGATCCAGGGGCTCGGCGCGTCCTTCGTCGAGCGGATCGAGGGGGACTACCTGAACGTCGTCGGCCTTCCGGGCGCGCTCCTCGTGGGGCTGCTCGCCGAGCACTTCGCGGGTATCTACGGCTTTGGCTGAGTCGCCTGGCAGCCCCGACACGCTCCGCGGACGCCGCTAGACTCAACCGCCGATGGGCTTCCTGAACGGCCTGACCGGGTTCGGCAGCCGCGACATGGCCGTCGACCTCGGGACGGCGAACACGCTCGTGTACGTCCGCGGCCGCGGCATCGTCCTCTCCGAGCCGTCCGTGGTCGCGATCGACCAGCGCACCGGCGAGGTGCACGCGGTCGGCGTCGAGGCGAAGCGCATGCTCGGCCGAACCCCGGGGACGATCTCCGCGATCCGCCCGCTCAAGGACGGCGTGATCGCCGACTTCGACGTCACCGAGCAGATGCTCCGCCACTTCATCCAGAAGGTGCACCAGCACCGCTTCGCGCACCCACGCGTGGTCGTGTGTGTCCCGAGCGGCGTAACCGGCGTCGAGAAGCGAGCGGTCGAGGAGGCGACGCTCTCCGCCGGGGCGCGTCAGGCGTACCTGATCGAGGAGCCGATGGCAGCCGCGATCGGCGCCGGGCTCCCCGTGGCCGAGCCGACGGGGAACATGATCGTCGACATCGGCGGCGGCACCACCGAGGTCGCGGTCATCTCCCTCGGCGGCATCGTCGTCTCGCAGAGCCTTCGCGTCGGGGGCGACGAGATGGACGAGGCGATCGTCACCCACATCAAGCGCGAGTACAAGCTCCTCGTGGGGCAGCAGACGTCGGAGGAGATCAAGCTCGAAGTCGGCTCCGCCTTCGCGATGCGCGAGGAGGTGCACGCCGAGGTGCGCGGCCGCGACATGCTCACGGGGCTCCCGAAGACCGTCATCCTCAGCTCGGAGGAGATCCGCGAGGCGCTCGAGGACCCGGTGCGCCAGATCGTCGATGCGATCAAGTCGACGCTCGACAAGACGCCGCCGGAGCTCGCGGCGGACATCATGGATCGCGGCATCGTCCTCGCGGGCGGCGGGGCGCTCCTCAGCGGCCTGGAAGAGCGCCTCCGCCACGAGACGCAGATGCCAGTGCACGTGGCCGAGTCGCCGCTCACCTGCGTCGCCGTCGGCTCAGGCCGCAGCCTCGAGGAGTTCGAGGCGATTCACCGCAGCGCGCGCGCTAACGGACGACGGCCGTAGCCGCGAAGAGCTGCGCTCTTCGCGGCTGTCGGGGTCCACGCGTGGACGAAGTCGCACGCACGAGAGCGCGGTCTCGTGCGTGCGAAGCCGGATCACGCGGCGCGAGAGGGGTAAGGGGCCAAGCGCACTAACCGCGCGCCCGGTGGCGCCTTCGGCGTCGCCTGGCGGCGTGAGTTCGGCCGGGCCGTAGTGCGGCTTCGCCTGCACTACGTGCCGGCCCGCGGTGTTGATGGCTGGCGAAGGTCGTTGCGGAGATGAACGTGGCAGTTGCAGACTGGCAGGTGCCTGGCACCCGACATGTCTCCTGTCGACGAGGAGCGAGAGGCATCTGGGCGGCGAACCGCCACTTCCCCCGCGTCTGGAGAGTCGTCTAACCTACGGCCTTCTTCGTGCCTCGTAACCGGACCGTTCGTCTCGCGGTCCTGGGCTCGTCCGTCCAGCGCGCAGCAGCCGCGAAGTCCCCCTCGCGAGCCCGGGCCGCCGTCATCCGCCGTGCCGTCGCCGGCGTGCTCGTGCTGCTCTCGCTCGTCATGATCACGCTCTCGTTCCGCGCCGGTTCGGAGGGCGGCGGCCTCGACAACCTGCAAGGAGCCGGCGCGAGCGTCCTGCGTCCGTTCCAGGTCGGGATCGAGCGCGTCGTCAGCCCCTTCCGCGACCTCTACGACTACGCGAGCGGGCTCACCGACGCGCAGGCCGACGCCGACCGGCTGCGTGCGGAGAACCGCATCCTGCGCCGGCAGGCGATCGAGAACCAGCTCGCCGTGCAGGAGAACAAGCGGCTCCGCGACCTGCTCGACTTCCATGCGCCGCCGGCGCTCGCCGACTACGACCGGATCTCGGCCGCGGTTCTCGCGTACCCGCCGAGCCAGTTCGTCCAGCAGCTCGTGATCGCCGTCGGGTGGGTGGACGGCGTGCGTGTCAACGACCCAGTGATGAACGGCGACGGGCTCGTCGGACGCGTGACGAAGGTCTCCGACCGGACGGCGCAGGTCACGCTCCTGACCGACGACTCCAGCGCCGTCTCGGCGGTGGACGTGCACACGCGCGCACCCGGAATCGTCCGGCGTGAGCGCGCCGGAAGCGACCTGCTGGTGCTCGACAACGTTGCCAAGAGCCGCAAGGTGCGAAAGGGCGACGCCGTCGTCACGGCCGGCACCGAGCGCGATGCGCGCCTCCCGTCGCTCTACCCGCGTGGGATCCCGATCGGCACCGTCGCCTCTGTCAGCCAGAGCGACGTCGACTACTTCAAGCAGGTCCACGTCGATCCCTACGTGCACTTCGACTCGGTCGACGCGGTCTTCGTTCTCGTTCCGAAGGGCGCCGAGCGCTGATGGCCGCCGCAGAGGCCGGCAAGGTCGCGTTCCTCGTCTTCGTCGCAGCGCTCGTCCAGGTAACTGTGCTCGCCTCGTTCGACCTCACCGGGGGCGCGCCCGACGTGCTGCTCGTCACGCTCGCCGCCGTCGCGCTGCTGCGAGGGCCGATCGTCGGCGCCGCGGCCGGCTTCTTCGGCGGGCTGATCGCCGACGTCGCCACCATGGGCACGCTCGGCCTCACGTCGCTCCTGCTCACCGTCACGGCGTACTGGATCGGCCGCTACGGCGAGACGACGGGACGCGACCGCGCGCACGCGCCGCTCGTCGCCGTCCTGGTCGCGACGGCGCTCTACGGCTGCGGCGCGTTCGCCCTGCACTTCGTGCTCGGCGACGACGTGTCGGGGCGCGAGACGTTCGCGCGGGCGCTGCTTCCCGCGCTCGTGCTCAACACGCTTGCGGCTGCGCCCGTCTTCGCGCTCTGCCGCTGGCTGCTCGCGCCGGTCCGGGTCACCGGGCGCACTCGGGAGGCAAGCCTGCTTGGCTAACACGCTTCAGGAGCGGCGACCGCGCTCGCGACCCCGCCCGCTCGCGGCCGTTCCCGTGGCGGTGCCGGAGCGCTGGCGCCCCGGGCCGCAACTGACGCTTCGTGCGGGCATCCTCGCGGCCGTCGTCCTGCTCGCGTTCGCGGCGCTGTTCCTGCGCCTGTGGGCGCTCCAGGTGCTCTCCGGCACGCAGTACCTCCACGCGGCGCGGAACAACCAGCTGCGGACGCTGCGGCTGCCGGCCCCTCGGGGCCCGATCGTCGACCGCGAGGGCCGCGTGCTCGTCACGAACACCGTGGGCAACTCCATCCAGGTCTGGCCGGCCGATCTGCCGCGCGGAAAGGAGGAGCGACGCTTCCTCCTGCGCCGCCTCGCGCGCGTGACCGGCGTGCCGCGCCGCGAGATCGAGCAGGTGATCGCGGCGCACGCCGCCGACCCGCTCGCACCCGTAACGATCAAGAGCGACGCCGACCGCAAGCTGGTCACGTACCTGTCGGAGCGGCAGATCGAGTTCCCCGGCGTCACGGTCGCGCGCGAGTACCTGCGCAGCTACCCCTACGGCTCGCTCGCGGCCCACATCTTCGGACACGTCGGCGAGGTGTCGCCGGCCCAGCTCGACCGCCGGCCCGAGCTGCAGCCCGGCGACGACGCCGGCCAGGGCGGCATCGAAGCAGCCTATGACGCGTTCCTGCGCGGCCGGCCGGGTGCGGCGCGCCTGCGCGTCGACTCGCTCGGGCGGGCGCGCAGCAGCCCGTTCATCGCGGGGCAGGCGCAGCCCGGTCATGCGCTCCGGCTTACGCTCGACGTCAAGCTCCAGCGGGCGGCGGAAGAGGGCGTGGAGTACGGCATCGACCTCGCGCGCGGTTCGGACTGCTACGGCTGCTGGTCGTCGAACGGAGGCGCGATCGTGGCGCTCGACCCGCGGAACGGCGAGGTGCTCGCGCTCGCCTCGCGCCCGACCTTCAAGCCGAGGATCTTCGCGGGCCGCGTGCGGCAGCGGACGCTGAGGCGGAACGGGCTGATGCCCGGGGCGGCGAGCGTGCGCAACTACCCCGGACTGAACCGTGCGATCGCCGGCGTCTATCCGCCCGGGTCGACGTTCAAGCCGGTGACCGCGCTGGCGGCGATGCAGGAGGGCCTTCTCTCGTCGAGCGCCGCGCTGCCCTGCACGCCGACCTACACCCGCTACAAGCAGGTGTTCAAGAACTGGGATCCCTACGTGAGCATGGCGATGACGCTGCCTTCGGCGCTCGCCGCCTCGTGCGACACGTTCTTCTACGAGCTGGGCTACCGCTTCTACAAGCTGCCGCCCGAGCGCGGCTCGCCGCTGCAGCGGTGGGCGCGCCGCTTCGGCTTCGGGCGGCGTAGCGGGATCGACCTTGCGCCCGAGGAGCCGGGACTGCTGCCCACGCCGCAGTGGCGCAGGCGGACGTTCGAGGGCGAGCTCGACCGCTCATGGAAGCCCGGCGACTCGATCCAGCTCGCGATCGGCCAGAAGGACCTGCTCGTGACCCCGCTGCAGATGGCGCGCTTCTACGCGCTCGTCGCGAACGGGGGTCGGCTCGTCACGCCGCACCTCGCCGTCGACGTCGAGCAGCCCCGCCGAAGCGGCGCGCCGCCCGCCGTCCTCCGCCGGTTCCTGCCGCCCGCACCGCGCTCGCTCGGTCTCGACCCGAACGCGCTCGCGATCGTGCGCGACGGTCTCGTGCTCGCGACCCACGCCTCCTTCGGCACCTCCTCGGGCGTCTTCTCGAGCTATGCGGTGCAGATCGCGGGCAAGACGGGGACCGCGGAAAAGGTGGTCCACGGGGCGATCCGCGACCAGTCGTGGTGGTGCGGCTACGGCCCCGCCGACGGGACGCCGACGATCGTCGTCTGCTCCGTGATCGAGAACGGCGGCCACGGCGGCAGCGCCGCCGCCCCGGCCGCGCTGAAGGTGTTCGAGGCCTACTTCGGGCAGCCCGCCCCGCCGCTGATCTTCCACAAGTCGGACTAGGAGCGACGTGATCGAGTACGCGGGATCGAGAGTCGGAAACGCTCGGGCCGGAGTGGCAGAGCGGGACGTCGCGTCCTTCCTACGTAATCTCGACTGGCTCCTGCTCGCGGCGGCCGCGGCGCTCGTCGCCTTCGGGCTGTGGGCGATCGCCGGGATCACGCGCTTCGACGTCAAGGGCGACCCGGACTACTTCGTCGTGCGGCAGTCGATCTTCGTGGCCGTCGGGGCCGTGGGAATGCTCGTGGCGCTTGCCGTCGACCCCGACCGCTACCGGCGGCACGCGCGCTTCCTGTTCGCCGCCACGCTCGGGCTGCTCCTGCTCGTGATCGGGCTCGGCGAGGCGACCCGCGGCTCGCGCCGCTGGATCGAGATCGGCTCCCTGTTCCGGTTCCAGCCGTCGGAGTTCGGCAAGCTGCTGCTCGTCCTCTTCCTGGCCGGCTTCCTAGCCAACCGTGGACGGCGCGTGGGCGACCCGCGTACGGTCGCCGCGGCCGTCGGGCTCGGCCTCGCCCCGATCGCGCTTGTCTTCCTGCAGCCGGACCTCGGCACCGCGCTCGTGTACACCGCGGCCCTGGCCGCCGTCCTGTTCGTGGCGGGTGTTCGCTGGAAGCACCTCGCGGTCCTCGCCGTCGCCGCGGCGCTCGGCGGCGGAGCGATCCTGTGGGGGCTCCCGGCCGCGGGCGTCCAGGTGCTGAAGCCCTACCAGGAGCAGCGCATCCTCGCCTTCACCGACCGTGACCGCGATCCGGGCGGGTCGACCTACAACGTCAACCAGTCGATCGTCGCCGTCGGCTCTGGTGGATGCTGCGGGCGAGGTGTCGAAGGGGCCACGCAGACGAATCTCGACTACCTTCCGGAGCACGCGACCGACTTCGTGTTCGCGTCGCTCTCGGAGCAGCGCGGGTTCGTGGGCGCGTCCGCGCTCCTGCTGCTCTACCTCCTGCTGCTGTGGCGCGGGCTGCGAATCGTCTCGGTCGCGAGAGAGCCGTTCTCGGCGATCGTGGCGGGTGGGATCGTGTTTGCGTTGCTCACGCAGATCTTCATCAACGTGGGGATGACGATGGGGATCGCGCCCGTGACCGGCATCCCGCTGCCGTTCGTGAGCGTGGGTGGGTCGTCGATGATCTCGAACCTGCTCGCCGTGGGCGTGCTCGAGGCGATCCACGTGCGCGGGCGCATGGCGCGCAGGGTTCACTGATTTGGCGCGGTTGACCCCGTTCGCGGTCTGGAGCCTCGTCAAGGAGCTCCGCGAGACCGCGCGCGAAGGCGAGGCGATCGTCGTCGCCGGCGCCCCCGCCCTGGCTGAGGCGTTGCGGCGCGAGCTCGGACGCGACGCCGCTCCCGGCGCGGTGCGCGAGGGCTCGCTCGCGGGAGCCGCGGGACTCGTGTACGTCCTCGCCGAGCCCCCGACGGCCGGCGACGAGCAAATGCTGAAGGACGCGCATCGGCGTACGCTCGCGATCGTCGCCGTGCTGGCCGATCCTGCGCTCGACGACCGGATCCCGCACGTGCTCGCGACAGACGTCGTGCCCGTGCCGGCCGGCTCCGGGTTTCCACTCGCCGAGATCACGCGCGTGCTCGCGCGGCGGCTCGGCGAGTCGGGCACGGCCGTCGCAGCGCGTGTGCCCTCGCTCCGGCGTGCGGTCTGCGACGAGCTGATCGCAGACTTCTCGCGCACGAACGGGATCCTCGGCGCCGCGGTCTTCGTTGGCGGGGCAGATCTCCCCGTTCTCACGCTCAACCAGCTGCGGCTCGTGCTCCGGATCGGGCTCGCCCACGGGTTC
>JBKOYJ010000044.1:0-12174 GCA_046725345.1 Actinomycetota bacterium
AACGGAGCACGCTCTTCTGCGCCAGGGACCGCTTCGGGATCAAGCCCCTCTATTACACCGTGGTCGACGACGTCCTGCTCTTCGCCTCCGAGGCGAAGGCGCTCCTGCCCTTCGTGCCCGCCGTAGAGACCGACCTCGACGGGCTCAAGGACTACCTCACGTTCCAGTTCTGCCTCGACGGCAAGACGCTCTTCCGCGGCATCCGTGAGCTTCCGCCCGGCCACTATCTCCGCGTCCACGGCGGTGCCGTCGAGACCGGGCGCTACTGGGAGGTCTACTTCGAGCCGGACTTCGACCACACCGCGCGCCACTTCGAGGCGCACGCCCGTGAGCTGCTCGCCGAGTCGATCGAGCTGCACCTGCGGGCCGACGTCCCGCTCGGCGCGTACCTGAGCGGCGGCCTCGACTCGAGCATCGTCGCGTCGCTCGCCGCGCTCGAGCACGGCCCCGGCCTGCTCGGCTTCACCGGCAAGTTCGGCCTCCCCGGCTACGACGAGAGCGGCTACGCCCGCACCCTCGCCGAAGAACGCGGGTTCGAGCTGCACGAGGTCGAGATCGACGAGTCGGACTTCGTGGACCGGATCGAGGACGTCGTCTACCACCTCGACTTCCCCGTCGCCGGCCCAGGCTCGTTCCCGCAGTACGTCGTCTCCGAGCTCGCGAGCCGCCACCGCAAGGTGGTGCTCGGAGGCCAGGGCGGCGACGAGGTCTTCGGCGGCTACGTGCGCTACCTGATCGCGTACTTCGAGCAGTGCATCAGAGGCGCGATCGAGGGGACGATGCACTCCGGGAACTTCGTCGTCACCTACGAGTCGATCATCCCGCAGCTCGGCGCGCTCCGCGAGTACAAGCCGCTGCTGGCGGAGTTCTGGCGCGACGGCCTCTTCGACGAGCTCGACGCACGGTACTTCCGGCTCATCAACCGTGCCCCGACGCTGGGACACGAGATCGACTGGGAGCTCCTCGGCAGCTACTCGCCGTTCGAGACCTTCCGCTCGATCTTCCACGGCGACAACGTGCGCAAGGAGGCCTACTTCGACTCGATGACGCACTTCGACTTCAAGACCTTGCTGCCGGCGCTGCTGCAGGTCGAGGACCGGGTGAGCATGGCGCACGGGCTCGAGTCTCGGGTGCCGCTGCTCGATCACCCCCTCGTCGAGCTGGCCGCGACCATGCCGGCGGACGTCAAGTTCAAGGACGGGCACCTGAAACATGTGCTCAAGAGGGCCTTCGCGTCGTTCCTCCCCCGCGAGATCCGCGAGCGGCGCGACAAGATGGGCTTCCCGGTTCCCCTCCAGGACTGGCTGTCGCGTCCGGGTCCCGTGCGCGAGTTCGTGACCGACGTGCTCTCCTCGCGCGCGGCGCGTGAGCGCGAGCTGATCGACAACCGCAAGGTTCTGGCGCAGCTCGACGCCGAGCCCCGCTTCGGACGCAAGCTGTGGGGCCTCCTCTCGCTCGAGCTCTGGCAGCGTGCGTTCCACGACCGCGCCGGCGAGCTGCGGCGGCGCGCGAAGGAGGTGCCCGCATGAAGGTGCTGATCACCGGCGGGGCCGGCTTCATCGGCTCCCATCTCGCCGACCGGCTGCTCGCACGTGGCGACGAGGTGCTCGTGATCGACAACTTCGCGACGGCAAGGCACGACAACCTGGCGGCAAACGACAACCTGATGCTGGTCGAGGGGACGATCGTCGACCGCGCCCTCGTCGAGGAGACGTGGGGTTCGTTCGGGCCCGACGTCGTGGCCCACGCCGCAGCGGCCTACAAGGATCCCGAGAACTGGTCCGAGGACGCCGCCACGAACGCTGCTGGCACGGCGAACGTCGTCAGGGCCTCGGAGGCGGCCGGCGTGCGACGCCTCGTCTACTTCCAGACGGCGCTCTGCTACGGCCTCCAGCCGCTCGAGCAGCCGATCACGCTCGACCATCCGCTCCGGCCGGAGGAGTCGAGCTATGCGATCTCGAAGACCGCCGGCGAGTACTACGTCCGCCTGTCCGAGCTCGACTGGGTGTCGCTGCGGCTGGCGAATGCGTACGGCCCGCGCAACGTGAGCGGCCCGCTCCCGACGTTCTTCCACCGTCTCTCGAGCGGGAAGCCCTGCTTCGTGATGGACACACGCCGCGACTTCATCTACGTCCAGGACCTGATTGACCTCGTCGTCCAGGCGGTCGACGGCGACGGCGCTCCGGGCGTGTACCACGCCTCCTCGGGGGCCGACTACTCGATCAAGGAGCTCTTCGACGCGACGGTGAAGGCGCTCGGTACCGAGCTCGAGGACGAGGTCGAGGTGCGCGAGCGGAACCCCGACGACGCGTTCACGATCCTGCTCGATCCGAGCCGCACGCAGTCCGAGTTCGGATGGAAGCCGAAGACCCCGCTCGAGGAGGGCGTCGCCGCCGCGGTTGCCTACTACCGGGAATTCGGGATCGAGGAGACGTACACCCACCTGAAGATGGCCGAGGAGAAGCAGCCGGCCCAGTGAGCTTCCTCGAAGGGCGCTCTCTCCTCGTCGCCGGCGGCGCCGGGTTCGTCGGCTCGAACCTCGTTCACGAGGCGCTGGAACAGGGGACGGCGAGTGTGCTCGTCGTCGACAACCTGCTCTCGGCCGAGCGCGAGAACCTGCCGGAAGACGGACGCGTGCGCTTCCGCAAGGGCTCGATCGCCGACGACGCCGTCCTCGCCGAGCTCGGCGACGACTTCGACTACGCCTTCCATCTCGCCACCTACCACGGCAACCAGTCGTCGATCGCCGACCCGCTCGCCGACCACGAGCACAACCTGCTGACGACGCTGAAGCTGTTCGAGCGCGCCAAGGGCTTCCGGCGGCTGCGGAAGCTCGTGTACGCGGCCTCCGGCTGCACGCTCGCGCCGCACACGTGGGACGACGCAAAGCCGGTGACGGAGGACGGGCCTGTCCCGCTCGACCTCGACAGCCCGTACCAGATCTCGAAGGTCGTGGGCGAGTTCTACGCCGTCTACTACCACCGGCTGCACGGCCTTCCGACCGCGCGGGCCCGCTTCCAGAACGTGTACGGCCCGCGCGAGGTACTCGGCGCCGGGCGCTGGCGCGGCACGCCGGCCACGGTCTGGCGCAACGTGACGCCGACGTTCGTCTACCGCGCGCTCAAGGGACTCCCGCTCGAGCTCGACAACGGCGGGATCGCCAGCCGTGACTTCATCTACGTCGGCGACATCGTCCGGGGGCTCCTCGCCTGTGCCGAGAGGGGTGCGCCCGGAGACGTCTACAACCTCGCGAGCGGCGAGGAGACGACGATTCGCGAGCTGGGCGAGCGTATCGTCGCGCTCAGCGGCAGTACGTCGGAGCTCGACGTCGCGCCGGCGCGCGACTGGGACCGCTCCGGGCGCCGCCTCGGCAGCACGGCGAAGGCCGCGCGTGCGCTGGGCTTTCGCGCGGAGGTCTCTCTCGACGACGGCCTTCGCCACACGATCGAGTGGACACGCGCCAACCTCGAGCTCATCGACGCCTGCATCGCCAAGCACGCCCGCAGGCTTGAGGACGCGGGCGCTCCGCTGCCCGTGGGGGCCCGCGGCTAGACCGAGAGTCGCCCCAGCCGCCGCTGTTGCGCCATCGCCTCGCGCAACGGAACGAGGCGAGCCCTCGCCCGCCGGCGCTCGTCCGGCGTCCGCGCACGGCGCTCGCGCGGAACCGCGGCCAACCCGTCACGCCAGCCCCTGCCCACGGCGGCGAGCGCACCCCGCGAGCGAAGCTGCGCGAGCGTGAGCCCGTCGAACGCGAGGGAGGAGGCGATCGAGCGTAGGAGTGCGCGAGCCGGCAGATGGCGGGCGGCGTTGACGAGCCGGTTTCGGGAGCCCCAGTAGAGGCGCGTCCGCGAGCGCGCAGGGCCGGCGGCATGGCCATGCCGGTGACGAATCGCGCTCCCGGGGTGGAGCACGATCCGGCCGGGCACGCGGAGGGCGAGGTCAGCCTCTTCGCCGTACATGAAGATCGGCTCGTAGAACCCGCCGAGTGCCAGGAACTCGTCGCGGCGGACCATCATCAGCGCCCCCGAGGCGGCGGCGACGTCGACCGGCTCGGCCGGCGCCGCCGTGCGCCGCTCGCCTTCCTGGCGCCCGTAGGTCGCCATGTTCGGTGCGATCGCGAGCCCCGCGGCCTCGAGCGTCTCGCCCTCTGCGTCGAGGAGCAGGCCGGTGACCACCGAGACGGTCGGATCCGAGAGCAGCTCGCGGAGCGGCTCGTCCCAGCCGGGCTCGACCTCGCCGTCGAAGTTCACGAACGCGACGAGGCGTCCGTGCGCGGCCTCGGCGCCGCGGTTGCACCCCGCGGCGAACCCGATGTTCTCGTCGAAGCGGAGCGCTCTCGCCTTCTCCCAGTGACGCTGGACGTCGCGCCAGCTGCCGTCGCTCGAGGCGGAGTCGACGACGATCCCCTCGACGCTCTCCGTTCCGGTATTGCGGGCGAGAGCAGCGAGCGCGGCCGGCAGGCAGTCGGCGCCGTCGTGGTTGACGAGGACGACGGAGAGCTCGAGCGACAATGGCGTCAGCGTCGCCGCGCGACCTTCACGAACCTGCTCGACGCAGGCGCGACGAGCGCCGAGAGGCACCCGCCCGGGGCGCTCGATCCGCCACAGTCGCGAGCGGTCGTGTCGCGCGGCTGCACGAGCACCGCGTACCAGAGCGTCCGCGTCCTGCCCCGCCGGAAGGAGAAGCGGCCGCCCTTGCGGGTCCTCGCAGTGGCCACGCGCGTGACCTTCGCGTTCGCCTTCGTGCTCGTCGCGGCGTACAGCTCGAGGCGCACCCCGGACGGATGCGCGCCCGCCTCCGTCAACTGACCGTTGAGCAAGGCCGCGTTCCGTCGCGGCCCGACGAGCCTGAAGCGGAGCGTGAGCCGGTACGGCACCGGGACGATCGCGCGCGCCTCGACCGTCGTCCCCGCCGTCGCCGTCCCGCGGACGTACGGCGTGAACAGCCCGCTCCACGCGAAGCGGCCGCTCCGCTGCGGCGCCCCGAAGAGGCCGGGCAGCGTGAGCACGGCGCTGACGAGCTTCACCCCGAACGGCGCGCCGCCTTGAGCCTCCGGAACGTCGGGTGAGGGGAAGCAGACGAGCAGTCGCACCACGCCGCCCGTGCGCTCGACGAAGACCGGGAACGCGAAGGACTGGCCTTGCGCCGAGAGCTCCATCAGCCAGACGGCCTCGAGCGAGCCGGCCCCGCAGGCGACCTGCGCGGCCGCGTACTGCGCCGGGTTGCCGGCGACGATGCGGCCGCTCACCGCGATCGCGCCGACGTCGAAGCCGCGGACGGTGACATGCGCATCCGCGGCGCCGAGCACGGTTCCGGGCGGCTGGCCCGTCGAGATCCGATAGTCAGACGGAACGGTGATCGCGACCTTCGCCGTCGCGTCGTCGTCGACGGCCTGCGAGAAGGCGAGCTGCGACCCCGTCACGAGCAGCTGCGGCCGGTAGGCCGCGTACGCGGGCGCCGCGGAAGCGAAAGCCGCGAGCGCGGCCACGCCGGCGGCGACCACCCTCACTCCGACGACTCCCCTTCGCGCTCGCCGACCGCCGCTTCGAGCAGCGCGAGCCGCTGGGCGAGGATCGCGTTCTGGTCCGCAAGCCTCGAGATCACGGTCGAGTAGTGCAGCAGCACGACGATCACGAACAGGAGGCCGATCGCGAACAGCACCGCGGGCGGGTACGAGTCCACGCCGGCCCAGTCCGCGATCGTGTTGAGGCCGTCCCGCCACGCCGAGAGCGCGAGCAACGCGACACCCGTCGCGACCCACAGGAGCGCGTACCGCTCCTGCAGCCGCCGGCTGCGGATCAGCTCGAAGATCACGACGAGCAGGACGAGGGAGGCGAGGACGCCTGCGATGGAGACGGGAAGCGGGGTCACGAGTCCTCCTCGAGTGGGGTGACGTGGCGGCGGAACAGACCGACGAAGAGGGCGAGGAGCACCTTCGCCATGTAGTAGACCGAGCCGGCGGCGCTGATCGACGACGTCCCCGCGGCGCGCTCGCGCATCGCGACCGGGACCTCGGTGAGACGAAGCCGGTGCCGGAAGACCATCACCGTGGCCTCCACCTCCGGGTAGTCATGCGGGTAGTCGCCTGCGAAGAGCGTGATCGCGCGCCGGTTGAGGGCCTGGAAGCCCGACGTCGTGTCCGTCACGCGGCGACCTACGAGCAGCGAGACGAGGCGCGCGAACAGGCGGATGCCGATCGCGCGCGCAAGCGGCGCACGGTAGGCGCCGGGCCCGGCGAAGCGAGAGCCGACGACGATGTCGGCGTCGTCGTCGAGGATCGGCTCGAGCAGCCGCGAAAGCTCTTCCGGATCGTGCTGGCCATCGCCGTCGAGACGGACCGCGACCTCGAACCCGTGCTCCAGCGCGTAGCGAAAGCCCGTTTGGACGGCGCCGCCGATCCCGAGGTTGAAGGGCAGCCGGACCACGTGAGCGCCGGCAGCGCGGGCGCGGAACGGCGTCCGGTCGTGGGAGCCGTCGTCGACGACCAGAACCTCGAGACCCGGGTCGAACGCCCGGATCCCGCGGACGACGTCGGCGATGCATGCCTCCTCGTTGTGGGCAGGGACGATCGCAACACGCCGGAGGGCGGCGAGGCGCTGGTCGGCGCTTGCGCGCGCGGGCGTGGCGAGCGATTCCACGGGCGAGGAAGGAGGGTACCGCCGCCCCACGCTCACAGCAGGCGTCGCGCGAGCGACCAGTACGCGCTCACGAGCGGGTTGACGGCGCGAACCGCCGCAGGAAGCGTGAGCATCGCGGGGTCGAGCACGGGTGTGAGGAAGCGCACGAGCTCGCGGTCGGGCACGCGTCGTAGCCGCTGGGTCGCCCGCCGGTGACGAGCGACCCAGCCCGCGTTGCGGGCGAGCCACGCCCAGCCGCGAACCTTGTCCCGAAGCCAGCCCTCGCGCAAGGCGAGCAGGGCCATGCCGAGCTCTGTGGAGATCAGCAGCGGCGCGAGCACGCCGAGGAGGCGGCCGGAGTACGCCGAGAGTAGAAAGACCAGGCGGTTCCGCTCGAGCAGGTAGCGCTTGAAGGGATGGCGGGCGTAGTCGTACTCGTGGAGGACGTCCGCGTCGGGTACCAGCACAACGCGCAGCCCGCGCAGGCGAGCCTTCCAGCCGAGCTCCAGATCCTCCTGGTACATGAACAGCTCGTCGGTGAAGCCGCCCAGCTCGCGGAAGAGCGGCGCCCGTACGGCGAGCGCTGCGCCGCTGGCGTAGGGGATCTCGACGGGGACGGCCGCGCTGCTCGCGGGCTCGCGGAACCGTCCCGCCCACGCGATCCCGGTCACGTGCACCACGTTCCCGGCGGAGTTCAGGAGCTCGGGCTCGTCGAGCAGGCGCAAACGAGGCATCGCGATGCCGACGGACGGATCCGCGAGCGCGTCCGCGAGCGCCCAGACCGCACCCGGCCGTACGACCGTGTCCGGATTCACGAAGAGGAGGACCTCGCCTGAGGCGCGCGCGGCGCCCACGTTGCAGCCGGCCGCGAAGCCGAGATTCGTCGCCGATGCCACGACCTCGACCTCCGGCCTCCGCTCCGCCTCCTCGATCTCGGGGCCGCCACCTCCGTTGTTCACCACGAGGATCTCGTGCGGCGCCTCGTGCTCGAGCGAGCGCAGGCAGCGCGTCAGCGCCTCGCCTGCGTCGTAAGCGACGATGACGACCGAGACGGTCACGTCCCGGTTGGCGTTCGATCGTATCGACCGGTCATTTCAGACGCGCGCCGGGCCGCGGCCGCGCTTGCGCTGGCGCTCAGAGGGGTCGCGGGCTTAGCCCGTGACCCCGCCCTGGTTCGCGGCGCGCTGAGTGTCGGCACCGCAAGCGGCGCCTTAGTAGGCGCCGCGGCGAGCCAGCACGGCCGGCACCGTCTTCAGCAGGATCGCGATGTCGAGCCAGATCGACCAGTTGTCGAGGTAGTAGAAGTCGAGCCGGACGAGGTCGTCGAACGAGAGCTCCGAGCGGCCGCCGATCTGCCAGAGCCCGGTCATCCCCGGCAGCACGAAATAGCGCTTCCGGTGCCACGACTCGAGCTGCCGGAAGTCGCGTACCGGCAGGGGTCGCGGCCCGACGAGGCTCATCTCCCCACGCAGTACGTTCAGCACCTGCGGGATCTCGTCGAGCGAGAAGCGCCGCAGCACTCGCCCCACACGCGTCACGCGCGGGTCGTCGCGGAGCTTGAAGAGGGCGCCGTCCGCTTCGTTCGCCGCCTCGAGGTGAGGCTGGCGCTCGGCCGCGTCGAGGTACATCGTCCGGAACTTGAGCATCGGGAACTCGCGCTCGCCGAGGCCGACGCGGCGGTCGCGGTGAAGGACGGGCCCCCGCGAGCTGAGCTTGATCGCCCCGGCCAGGACGAGCCACAACGGCAGCCCGAGAATCAGCACGAGCGCACTCACGACGAGGTCGAACGTCCGCTTCGCCGCCCAGTCGACCCCCGCGAGCGCAGGCGGGTGCAGCTCGAACAGCGGCACGCCCTGGCCCGGGACGTACTCGGCCCGGTGCGTGAGCAGCTGCGTCGTCTCGGGAGCGACGCGCACCTTCACCCCGCAGGCGTGCGCCTGCTCGACCAGCTCCAGCAGCTGAGGCTCGCCGATCCCGTCGGTCGCGATCACCTCGTCGACCGCGCGCTCCGCCAGCACGCGCGGGACCGCTTCCAGCCCGCCGAGCACGTTCAGCCCTCCGGCGTCGCCGCTCGTGCTCGCTGCGCCGACGAAGTCATACTCGATGCCGTGCCGGGCCGACCCGAGTGTCCCGTGGAGCTCCGCGATCCGGTCGCCCTCGCCGACGAGGAGGACGCGCCGGCGGACGCCCGCGAGTGCAAGCAGGTCCTGCGTCACCGTCTCGTAGCTCGCCCGGAAGAGCGCGACAAGCGCGGCCGTGAACACGAGCGCGGTCGGGGCGAGCCCGAACGTGGTGAAGTCGTGCCCCGACGCGAGCGCGAGGGCGACGATCAGCACGGTCGCGAGCGCGAGCGCCGGCAGGATCCGGCCGATTCCCGCGCGCTTCTCGCGCTCGGCGTAGAGACCCCACTGCCAGAAGACGAGCACCGTGACGAGGGCCAGGATCGGCATCCACTCCGACTCGGCGTCCCAGAGGACGCCCCACAGCGGCGGCACGTTGCCGTACACGAGCTCCCGCACCGTTAGCGCGGCGTAGAGGCCCAGCACGACGCCCGAGAGATCGAGGACGAGAAGCGCGCCGACGCTCGCGGTCCGGCGCGCGAACGCGCCGAGACGAAGCGAGGGACGCCGGGCGGCCCTGACATCGACCGCAGGCGGAGAGCCGGCCGCGACGCCCGTGCGCGCCGGCCGCTGCTCGACCAAGATGTCCTCTCCAGGCAAGTTCGGAAAGTCTACGCCGGAGAACAGCGCGCCTCTGCGCCGCCTTACGAATCCCTGTCAAGTGACGTCTCCGCAGAAACCGCGGTTTCTGCGGCCCGTCGCACCGCCTTGCAAGCGCTGTGAGCGCTAGCCGAGGCGGCGGAAGACGCTGTACGCCGGCTTCTTCCGGCCCTTCACGGTCACCAGGCCGGACTGCCAGCGGGAGAGGCTTCGCTCGTCGCGGAGCAGGAACCACACGAACATCTGGATGCGCCGGTTCTTGCGCGCGATCGCGTACGACTGCGCGAGGTACTGGGCCTGCCGCTTTGGGCTCACGCCGAAGATCCGGTCGGGCGGATTCGTCTGGTAGCCGTACTCCGTGATCCAGATCGGCTTGCGCCCGTAGAGCCGCGTCACCTCACGGATCAGAACGTCGATGTTGCCGAGCGTGATCCCCGTCGGCCCGACGCGCCCCGGCAGCCGTGTGCGCGGCGTCTCGGAGGGACGACCGTAGTAGGGATGGTGAGCGTAGGCGTCGAACCCCCGGGCGCCGGCCTTCCGCATCGCGCGCAGGAAGTAGATCGGAGACGTCGACGGCCTCGGCCCGCTCGCCTCGTTGTTCCCGCGAGGCCCCGTGACGCCGCATGCCACCTTCTGGCCCGCCCGCACGGAGTGCACTCCGGCGACGATCGCGTTGCAGATCTTCGCGTAGTCCCGCCCGCTCTGGATCACGTATCGCCGCCCGACCTTCTTGAACTGTGGCCACAGGAACACCGGGTTGTTCGGCTCGTTCCAGGCGAGCCAGTAGTCGGCCTTCGGGAGCCGCTCGGCGTCGTCGCCCTCGCCGACCTCGTAGCGACCGCTGTACCGGCGCGCCGCGGCGGCGGCGAAGTTGCGAAGGTCGATCGCACGGCGAGGCGCGATCCGCTGCGCCTTGCCGCCGTTCGCCCACCTCGGCGTACCCCACACGGAGAAGATGACCTTGATCTTGAACTTTCCGGCGTACCGCATCAGACGGTCGTAGAGGCCCCACGCGTACGCCGGATCGGACGGATCGGTCGCCTGCTCCGGCCTTCGCCGTGCGACGCCACCAGGCCCGCCCCACCGCATCGAGACACGAACCACCTTCGTGCGGAGCCTCACGAGCTCCGCGAACGCCCGGTCCGGATCTCCGTACAGGAGCTGGTTCTCGTCGTAGATGCCCTTCAGCGGCCGCGCCGCAGCCGTCCGCGCGCCTGCCCCGAGCGGCGCGACGAGAAGCGCTGCGGCAACCGTCCCCGCGACGAGGAGGAGGACGCTAGACCGCAACGGTCTCCCGTCCCATCGCCTCGAGCATCCGGCGAAGGCCGTCCTCGAGCTCGACCTCCGGTTCCCACCCGAGCAGCTGCCGCGCGCGCGTGATGTCCGGCTGGCGCACTTGCGGATCGTCGACGGGCAGCGCCTCGAACACGATGTCGCTCACCGAGCCGGTGACCCGGACGACGAGCCGGGCGAGCTCGAGCAACGTGTATTCGCGCGGGTTGCCCACGTTCACCGGTTGGTGCTCGCCGCTTCGGGCGAGCAGGAAGAGCCCGCGGATCAGGTCGTCGACGTAACAGAAGCTGCGCGTCTGCGAGCCGTCGCCGAACACCGTCAGCGGGACGCTCTCGAGCGCCTGGCGCACGAAGGTCGGGATCGCACGCCCGTCGCGTGGACGCATTCGCGGGCCGTACGTGTTGAAGATCCGCGCGATCGCGGTGTCGACCCCTTGCTGGCGGTGGTACGCCATCGTCATCGCCTCGGCGTAGCGCTTGGCCTCGTCGTAGACGCCGCGAGGCCCGATCGGGTTCACGTTGCCCCAGTAGCTCTCGGGCTGGGGATGCACCTGCGGATCCCCGTAGACCTCGCTCGTCGACGCGAGCAGGAAACGGGCGCGCTTCCACTTCGCCAGGCCGAGCGCGTTGTGCGTCCCGTACGACCCGACCTTGAGCGTGTGCAGCGGCAGGCGCAGGTAGTCGATCGGGCTCGCCGGGCTCGCGAGGTGGTAGACGAAGTCGACGGCCTCGTCGATGACGATGTGCTCGACAACATCGTGGTTCACGAACGTGAACAGGGGGTCGCGGATGTGCTCGATGTTCTCGAGCGATGCGGTCTCGAGGTTGTCGAGGCACAGCACGCGCTCGCCCTGCGCGAGCAGGTACTCGCAGAGGTGAGACCCCAGGAATCCGGCGCCACCGGTGACCACCGACGTCGGCACGCGGGCGATCGTACCTACCCCCTCGGCGGTCTCCCCTCCGTCTTACGAACTTCTAACGCGATGCTCACCTGGGTTACACTCGCGCCCCTTCACCGGGTCGAAGGGGCCGAATGCCAGGAAGACCACTTGCCGCGAACAGCGTCCGCTGGCGGCATCGCTCGCCCGAGCGATCGCCTACTGAGACGACCGTGCCGATGCGCGGAACGTGTGGTCTCGAGGGCGCCGCCGCATGCTCACCGTGGCCGTCTGCGCCGCCGTCCTCGCTGCGCCCGCGAACGCCTCGCAGCTTCTCGTGCGAGACGCGACCGGCGTCCGCCTCGCCCTCGACGGGCACGGGAGGGCGCTCGTGGCGTACCAGCGGTCCGGGCGTGACGCGATGGTGCTTGCAGGAGGCGCAATCAACGCCCTGGCCCCTACGAGCGGCCGGCCTCAGGTCCAGTTCCAGGTCGACTACGCGCCGGCGTGGCACTACGGCGCGAAGAAGCTCCGGCGCGCGTTCCGCCGCTGCGGCCGCTACGACGGCCCGCAGCTCGTCTGGCAGGTCGCGGCCTGCAAGGACGCGGACGGCTCGTACTGGGCGCTCCAGAGCTGGCAGCGCGACCTCCCCCACCGCGGCTACCCG
>JBKOYJ010000123.1:0-9238 GCA_046725345.1 Actinomycetota bacterium
GCCCTGCTCCAGGACTTCACGGGCGTTCCCGCGATCGTGGACTTCGCGGCCATGCGCGACGCGATGCGCGAGCTCGGCGGCGACCCGGCTCGGATCAACCCGCAGGTACCGGCGGAGCTCGTCATCGACCACTCCGTGCAAGTGGACGAGTTCGGCACGCGCTTTGCGATCCAGCGCAACGCCGAGCTCGAGCTCGAGCGGAACCGCGAGCGCTACGTCTTCCTCCGCTGGGGCCAGAACGCCTTCGACAACTTCCAGGTCGTGCCGCCGAACACTGGGATCTGCCACCAGGTGAACCTGGAGTACCTCGGACGCGTCGTCGAGTCGCGGGACGGCGTCGCCTTCCCCGACACGCTCCTCGGCACGGACTCGCACACGACGATGATCAACGGGCTCGGCGTGCTCGGCTGGGGCGTCGGAGGCATCGAGGCCGAGGCGGCGATGCTCGGCGAGGCCGTCTCGATGCTCGTGCCGCAGGTAGTCGGCTTCCGCCTCAGCGGGGAGCTGCCGGAGGGAGCGACGGCCACCGATCTCGTCCTCACGGTCACGCAGATCCTCCGCGAGACCGGTGTCGTGGGAAAGTTCGTCGAGTACTTCGGGCACGGCCTGGCGCGTCTGCCGATCGCCGACCGCGCGACGATCGGGAACATGTCGCCGGAGTACGGTGCGACCTGCGGCTTCTTCCCGGTCGACGAAAAGACGCTGGAGTACCTGCGACTCACGGGCCGGAGCGAGGAACGGATCGCCCTCGTCGAGGCGTACTGCAAGGCGAACATGCTCTGGCACGACGCCGAGGAGCCCGCGACGTATTCGCAGGTCATCGATCTCGACCTGTCGACCGTCGAGCCGAGCGTGGCGGGGCCACGGCGGCCGCAGGACCGCGTTCCGCTCGGCGAGGCCAAGGACGCGTTCCTCGACTCACTGGGGAGCTTCGGGGTCGAGTTCCCGGGCGGGAGCCTCGACCAGGCGGTGGCCGACTCGTTCCCCGCCAGCGATCCGCCGTCGGACGGCCTCACGGGAGACACCGAGGACGCCCCGCACACCGAACGCGCCGGCACGGCGGTGGCCGTCCGTCGCCGCGCCGTCCCGGTCGAGGGCGAGGACTACGAGCTCGAGCACGGCAACGTCGTGATCGCGGCGATCACGAGCTGCACGAACACCTCCAACCCCCAGGTGATGGTCGCGGCGGCGCTGCTAGCACGCAACGCGCTCGAGCGCGGTCTCGAGCGCAAGCCCTGGGTGAAGTCCAGTCTCGCGCCCGGATCGAAGGTCGTGACGGAGTACTACGAGCAGGCCGGGCTGCAGCGCTACCTGGACGAGCTCGGCTTCCAGACGGTGGGCTATGGCTGCACGACCTGCATCGGAAACTCCGGGCCTCTTCCGGAAGCGATCTCGCACGCAGTCGACGAGGGCGATCTCGTCGTCTGCTCGGTGCTCTCCGGCAACCGCAACTTCGAGGCGCGTATCCACCCCGAGGTGAAGGCGAACTACCTTGCCTCGCCTCCACTCGTCGTCGCCTACGCGCTCGCCGGGCGGATGGATCTCGACCTCACCAGCGAGCCGCTCGGCCAGGATGCCGACGGCAGCGACGTGTACCTCCGCGACCTGTGGCCGAGCGCGGACGAGGTTCAGGAGGTGATCGCGGCGAACGTGAAGGGCGAGATGTTCCGCGACACCTACGCCGACGTCTATACGGGCGACGAAAGCTGGCGCGCGCTGCCGGTCCCCTCGGGCGACCTTTTCGAGTGGGAGCCAGAGTCGACGTACGTTCGCCGACCGCCGTACTTCGACGGCATGCCGACTGAGCCCGCGCCCGTCGAGGACGTCGAGGGCGCGCGCTGCCTCGTGATGCTCGGCGACAGCGTCACCACCGACCACATCTCGCCCGCAGGGTCGATCAGCCCGGACAGCCCGGCCGGCCGGTACCTGCTCGAGCGCGAGATCGAGCGCCGCGACTTCAACTCCTACGGCTCACGCCGCGGGAACCACGAGGTGATGGTGCGCGGAACCTTCGCCAACGTCCGCCTGAAGAACCTGCTCGTGCCGGGGAGCGAGGGGACGTGGACCGCGCATCTGCCCTCGGGCGAGGAGATGTCGGTCTTCGAGGCGTCGGAGCGCTATCTCGCCGAGGGCGTGCCGCTGATCGTGCTCGCCGGGAAGGAATACGGCTCCGGCTCCTCCCGCGACTGGGCGGCGAAGGGCCCGAATCTGCTCGGCGTGCGCGCGGTGATCGCCGAGTCGTACGAGCGGATCCACCGCTCGAACCTGCTGATGATGGGGATCCTGCCGCTCCAGTTCGCCGACGGCGAGAGCGCCTCCTCGCTCGGCCTGACCGGCCGCGAGACGTTCGCGATCGAGGGCGTCGAGAACGGGGAGGCACAAGAGGTCACCGTGCGTGCCGACGACAAGAGCTTCCGCGCCCGCGTGCGGCTCGACACGCCGCGCGAGCGCGAGTACCTGCGGCAGGGCGGGATCCTGCCGCACGTGTTGCGCAGGCTGCTCTCATAGGCGGCCGTGCCGCGCCGTGAGGCCGCTGCTCCTCGTCGTCACGGGGCCTCCTGCAAGCGGCAAGACGAGGGTCGCCCGCGAGCTGGCGGAGCGGCTCAGTCTGCCGTTCATCGTCAAGGACACGCTCAAGGAGCGGCTGTACGAGGTCCTGGGCTCGGGCGACGATCTGGAGGACGCGATCGAGCGGGCCGCGCTCGCGATCCTCTTCTCCGTCGTCGAGAGCCAGCTCGCGGCAGGCGTCTCGGTCGTCGCGGAGAGCAACTTCGACGCGCGGTTCGACATCGCTCCGTTCCACGAGCTCTGCGGGGAGCACAACGTTCGCCTGGTGCAGGTGCACTGCTCCAAGCCGCCCGGCGACGTGGGGCGCGAGTTCGCTGAGCGCGCCGCCTCCGGGCGCCGGCACCCCGGCCACGGCGACCGGCCGGAGGACGCAGCGGAGGTCGTCGCCGACCTCGAGGCTGGCCGCTGGGACGCCCTCGACCTTCCGGGCGAGCTCCTCGAGCTCGACGTCGACCGCATCGACTACGACGACCTCGTCGCGCAGCTGCAGCGCCGAACCTAGTAGCCTCCGCCACATGACATCTCTGAAGAACTGGCTCGATCGCCTGCTCGGGCGCGACAAGGACAGCGTCGACGATGCCGCGGCCGAGATGCGCGAGCCCATGGCGCCCGAACGCAGCTCCGATGTCGAGGACGCCGCGACGGCAGCGCGCGACGAAAGCGTCGACCGCGAGCCGATGCCTCCACCCGGCACGGGCTAGCCAGCGGCGAAGACGCGGCGCCGAATCGGGCGGCCTCACGCGCCTGGCCAGCTAGGCTGCCCGCAACCGGGGTGCTCCGCTCGACGCGGGGCTGAGATCACACCCGCAGAACCTGCTCCGGGTAATGCCGGCGAAGGAAGCAACGTTGAAGACGATCGATCAGGGGCGACTGTTGGCGGCGAAGCCGGGCTTTGCCCGGCGGGAGCCCCGATCCGTGCCGGAACCCGCGAGGAGCAGAAGGAGGGGGCTCACGGGAGAACCCTGGGTTCCCCCGTGCTTTCCGGGCTAATTCCGGCGAAGGGAGGCAGCTTGGACGACAAGGCGCCTGCGTGGGGCATCGACCCCGTGCCGGACCGGCTGAAGCTGCTCGGCTTCGTCGACACCACGCTTTTGTGGGGCAACCTCGGAATCTCGCTGCTCGTGATCTTCGCGGGCGGGTTCGTCGCCGGGCTCGGGCTGAAACGGGCGCTCGTCGCCGTTCTCGTCGGCGCAGTGCTCGGAAACGCGCTCCTCGCGGGCGCCGGATACATCGGCGAGCGGCGGCGGATTCCCGCGATGGTACTGCTGCGCCGGCCGCTCGGGCACCGGGGGTCGTACGTGCCGACCGTCCTCAACGTCGCCCAGAACGTCGGGTGGGCGACCTTCGAGCTGATCGTGATCGCGAGCGCGTCCGCAGCCCTCTCGGAGCGCGCGTTCGGCTTCGGGGCGAAATGGCTGTGGACGCTCGCGTTCGCGGTCGTCACCGTCGCCTTCGCATTCCTCGGCCCCGTCGGCTTCGTCCGCAGATGGGTGCGGAAGTTCGCGTTTTGGGTCGTGCTCGCGTCCGTGGCGTACCTGCTCTGGTGGACGATCGACAAGGCCGACCTCGGCGCGCTCTGGTCGAAGGAGGGCAGCGGCGACCTCAACCTGGCGCAGGGCGTCGACCTCACGGTCGCGATGGCGGCGTCCTGGCTCCCGCTGGCGGCGGACTACACGCGCTTCTCGCGCGACGGCAGGAGCGCGTTTCTCGGCACGGGCATCGGCTACTTGCTCCCGAACGCGCTCCTGTACCTGCTCGGCGTCGTGCTCGTGCTCGGGTTGGACCTCTCCGACCCGGCGGCGATTCCGGCGGCGATCGCCGGCGGCGGCCTCGCGAGCGCGCTCGCCCTGCTTGCGCTGACGGTCGACGAGACCGACGAGCCGTTCGCGAACGTGTACTCGTCGGCGCTCTCGCTCCAGAACCTGTGGCCGCGCGCGTCGCAGCGCGTGCTGATCGTGGCGGTTGCCGCGATCGCGACAGCGGGTGCGCTGGTGATCGACCTCGGCCAGTACCTGAACTTCCTCTACCTGCTCGGCTCCTTCTTCGTCCCCCTCTTCGGCGTGCTCCTGGCGGACTACCTCGCCGGCGCGCGCGCTGAGACGGCCGTCCGGAGCAGCGGGCTCGTCTCCTGGATCGCAGGCTTCGCCGCCTACCAGTGGCTCCAGCCCACCGGGCCGAGCTGGTGGACCGACGCCGTCGCTCACACCCACGCCGGGACGTGGCAGATCGGCGCGTCGCTGCCGAGCTTCGCCGTCGCGTTCGCGCTCTGCACGGCGCTCGGATTCGTGGGACGCCGCGTCCGCGCCGCCTCCGTTCCGGCATAGAGTCCTTCGCAGTGCGGCCGGTCGCGGTCATCGGAAACGTCGCGCGCGACCTCGTCGACGGGGGGCCGCCGCGGATCGGCGGGGGCCCGTTCTACGCCGCGCAGGCGCTGCGCGTGCTTCGGGTGACGAGTCGCGTGCTCACGAAGTGCGCCGAGGAAGATCGCGACGTCCTCCTCTCAGACCTGCTCGCGCTGGGCGTCCCCGTCGAATGGCGGGCTGCCGGCACGACCGCGACGTTCCAGCTCGACTACGACGGCGATCGCCGCCGCGTCACGATGGCGGCGGTCGGCGACGTTTGGACGGACGACGAGGTCGAGGCGTGGATCGCCGGGGCGCTCGGCGACGCCGAGTGGGTCCACGTGGCGCCGCTGGCGCGCACCGACTTCCCGGCGGAGACGCTCGCCACGCTCGCCCGGGGGCGGCTGCTCTCCTACGACGGACAGGGCCTGGTGCGGCCGGGCCGCGCCGGGGAGGTGCGCCTTGACGCCGACTTCGACCGTGACGTGCTCGCCCGCCTCCACGTGCTGAAGCTCGCGGAGGAGGAGGCGATTACGGTGCTCGAGCGGATCGACGAGGCGAGCGTCGCCGCTCTCGGCGTCCCCGAGGTGCTGGTGACGCTCGGGCCGCAAGGCTCGCTCGTGTTCGCCGGAGGGCCGCCCGTCCATGTGCAGGCGATCGCCGTCGACGCCGATCCGACCGGCGCCGGCGACATGTTCATGGCCGCGTACGTGACAGCGCGGAGCCAGGGCCTCCTCCCCGTCGACGCCGCCCGCAGCGCCAGCCGCCTCGTCGAGCAGCTCCTGGCCGAGCGCCTAGGTCCGTAGCGTCGATCCGATTGTGTCGACCGGTCGATTCAGACGCGCGCGCGGGCAAGCCCGCGCGCGCTGAGGGTCGGGGTCGCAGGCGAGCGCCTTAGACTCTGAATTCGCCGCGCGCCACGATGACGGCGGATCCGCCCACCTCGACGCGCTCGAGCTCCGCCCCGCTGCCCTCGGCGCGCGCGTACAGCGTCGAGGGCCGGCCGAGCTCCACGCCCTGCGAGATCTCGATCTCGTCGCCGAAGGCGATGCGACCGTAGCGGGCGAGGTGAACCGCGAGCGGCCCGGCCGCCGACCCGGTGGCAGGGTCCTCGGGGACGCCCGACGACGGCGCGAACATCCGCAGCTTCCACTGCCGGCCGGCGCCGGCGAAGCAGTTGGCCCCGACGCCGTGACCGGCGAGCGCCGTGAAGTCCGGGTGCACGCGGGCGACCTGCTCCTCGTCGGCGAGCGCGACGAACGCATGAGTCGGGCCGAGGTCGTAGACGTCCACCGGCAACTCCGAGCGCTCGACGCCGAGCGCAGCGAGCAATTCGTCCCGTCGCTCGTACGGTCGCCAGGCAGGCAGCGGCTGCTCCATCCGGCCGAATACGATCCGCGCCCCCTCGCGCTCGAGCCGAACGGGTACGACGCCGGCGGGCGTCTCGAGCCGGATCTCGAGCAGCTGCAGCGGCCCGGCCAGCACGAACGCAGTTCCGAGGATCGGGTGGCCCGCGAAGGGCAGCTCAGCAGCGGGAGTGAAGATCCGGAGGCGGACGTGACCGTCGCCGGCGGCGGGCAGCACGAACACCGTCTCGGAGAAGTTCATCTCCTTCGCGAGCGGCTGGAGCAGCTCCTCAGGGATCTCGCGTGCGTCCGTGAAGACGGCGAGCTGGTTGCCCGCGAGCGGCCGGTCGGTGAAGACATCGGCGACCACGTACCTGAAGCCCGCCACGGCGCGAGCGTACCCGGCAAGGCCCGACCTCTCGTACCATCCTCACGAACGATGCGCCTCGTGCTGGTCCGCCACGCTGAGGCGGCGCCGGGCGACCCGGACGACGACCGCCGCCTGACGCCCGAGGGACGCGAGCAAGCGCGCGCCCTCGGCGAGCGCCTGGCGCGCGAGGGCGTCCGGCCGGATGCGCTGCTCACTTCGCCTCTCCGTCGCGCGCAGGAGACGGGGCGGCTGCTCGGCGACGCGCTCGGCGTCGAGCCCGAGCCGGATGACCGGCTCGCGCCTGGTGCCACGGTCGAGGCGCTGCGCGAGGCGGTCGCCGGCCGGGGCGCGACCGTCGTCGCGGTCGGGCACCAGCCGGACTGCGGCGAGATCGCGGTTGCGCTCGGCGCCGATCCCGAGCCGCGGTTTCCGCCTGCGGGCGCGTTCACGTTCGACCTGTGACACCCTACGGGTCTCGTTACGCCGAAGGCTCGTCTCGTGGCGCGTAACAGCAGCGCCGCCGGCGCATCGGGAGCGGGTCAAGGCTCAGCCGTCACGGTCGACGAGCTGCGCAAGTCGTACGGCGAGCACGAGGCACTGCGCGGCGTCAGCTTCGAGATCGCCGCCGGGGAGGTGTTCGGCCTGCTCGGGCCGAACGGCGCCGGCAAGACGACGACGGTGGAGATCCTCGAGGGGTACCGGAACCGCGACGGCGGGCGCGTCGACGTGCTCGGCTTCGACCCCGAGCGCGCCGGTACGGACTTCCGCGAGCGCATCGGCGTCGTCCTCCAGAGCTCGCAGCTGTGGCAGTTCATCACCGTGCGCGAGACCCTCCGCATCTTCGCCGGCTACTACAGCCAGCCGCGCGACGTGGACGAGGTGATCGAACTCGTCGGCCTCACCGACAAGCGGGACGCGACGGTGAAGACGCTCTCAGGTGGGCAGAAGCGCCGCCTCGATCTCGCGATCGCGCTCGTCGGCGATCCCGAGCTGCTCTTCCTAGACGAGCCGACGACCGGGTTCGACCCAGCCGCCCGCCGGGCGGCCTGGGAGATGGTGCGGTCTCTGCGTTCGCTCGGGAAGACGGTCCTGCTGACGACGCACTACCTCGACGAGGCGCAGCAGCTCGCCGACCGGGTCGCCGTGCTCGTGAACGGCACGATCGTGCGGATGGGGACGCCGAGCGAGCTCGTCGCGGGCTCCGTCACGGCCGAGATCCGCTACCGCGAGGACGGCCGTGCCGTCGTGATCGAGACCGACGAGCCCACCCGCACGCTGCACGAGCTCACCGGCCGCGCCCTCGCCGAGGGTCGCGAGCTGGAGGGCCTCGAGGTGCGGCGGGCGACGCTCGAGGACGTCTACCTCGAGCTGGTGGACGAGGAGAGCGAGTGAGCCTCTTCCTGCACCAGGTGCGGGCGGAGCAGCTGATCTTCTGGCGCAGCCGTGAGGCCGCGATCTTCATCTTCGTCTTCCCGATCCTGCTCTTCGTGCTGCTGAACGCCGTCTACTCCGGCGAGTCGGAGGGGCATCCGGTGGTCGACGTGCTCGTCGCGGGGCTGCTCGGGTACGGCGTCGCCAACACGGCCCTGGCCGGACTGGGGATTCTCGTCGTCGGCAGGCGGGAGAACGGCCTGCTGAAGCGGTTGCGCTCGACGCCGCTGCCGCCGGCGACCCTGCTCGCGGCGTGGGTGGTCTCGATCGTGCTCGTGTTCGCGCTCCAGAGCGTCGCGCTCGTCGGCCTCGGCGTCCTCGTCTTCGGCGCCGACGCACCGCCACGACCGCTGTCGCTCGCCGTCGCATTGGCGATCGGCGCGGCGTCGTTCGCGGCGATGGGGTTCGCCGCCGCGTCGCTGATCCGTTCGGCGGACGGCGCCTCGGCCGTGATGAACGTGATCGTGCTGCCGATGGCGTTCCTCTCCGGCGGGTTCGGGCCGGCACGCGACCTCCCCACGTTCCTGGAGGCGATCGCCGACGTGCTCCCGCTCACGTACTTCATCGACCTCGTCGAGGCGATCGTGGTCGACGGCGACGCGGTCTGGAGCCATCCCGACGACGTCGCGGTCGTCGCCGCATGGGGAGCGGCGGGGCTCGTGGTCGCGGCGCGGAAGTTTCGCTGGGAGCCGCGAGAGGGTTAGCGATCGGGAAGGGGGATACAGAAGCCTCCGTGGGAGTCGTCCCGATCGCATTCGCCGCCCGGACGGAGCCGCCCGGGCTCGAGATCCGTGTCAATTTCGGCGTGTTCGCCGGGCGCGAGGCCACGGCAGCCGAGCTCGACGACCTGGCCCGCGAGCTGATCCCGGACGTCGGCGAGGTCTCCATCGTCTCCGAGCAGCGGCACGAGGTGAGCGAGGAATCCGAGATCGCGCTCCATCAGGTGAAGATCGAGGTCGCGGGAGACCGCCTGCCGGCTGATTCCGACGAGCTGGAGGAGCTGGAGACGAGGCTGCTCGCCGGCGCCGAGCGGTGGGCCCGCCTGTGCATCGCAGAGCGGCACGCCGAGCTGACGGAGCCGTAGTACCGGCTCCGCGGGCGGGATACTGCCCGCGATGGACACGCCGATCTGGCAGGAGCCGCCGCGGGGCACGGCGGTCGACCCGGCGCTGTTCGCACTC
>JBKOYJ010000089.1:0-18950 GCA_046725345.1 Actinomycetota bacterium
GTGGTCCGCCGTCGCGCTCCTGCACGACTTCGACTACGAGATCCATCCCACGCTCGACCAGCATCCCCAGGACGGTGCGGCCATCCTCCGCGAGGAGGGATATCCCGAGGAGGTCGTCGAGTCCGTGCTCTCCCACGCCCAACACCTTGGCCTCCCGCGCGACACCCCGCTGAAGAAGGCGCTCTTCGCGTGCGACGAGCTCGCGGGATTCATCCACGCGTGCGGGCTCGTCCGCCCCGACGGGATCGACACGCTCGAGCCGAAGTCGGTACGGAAGAAGCTGAAGCAGCTGTCCTTCGCCTCGGGTGTGAACCGCGACGACGTCTACCAGGGCGCTGAGGAGCTGGGCGTCGACCTCGACGACCACATCCGCTTCGTGACCGAGGCAATGCGGCCGATCGCGTCCGAGCTCGGGCTGCGGACGGCCGCCACCGCGTCCGCTTAGAAGCCCGAGCGTTCGGCGGACGCGCGTTCACGGGCGGCCTTCGACCGCGTGCTGCGCGAGCAGCCGCCGCGCCTCGGCGCGCGCCCGGCGATTCAGGCCAAGCGTCCGCAGTCGCGCCAGCGCCCGCTCGTCGGCGTCCTCGTACAGGGCGTAGAGCTCGGAGAACGGCCGCAGCGCCTCGTCGACGTCCGCGGACCCGCGAAAGCGCACGTGCGCGATCGCCTTCGTCGCCCTGCGCGCGGAGAGCTTCCGCGCGAGCAGCTCCCGCGACCACCGCCTCGCGAGCACCATCGCAGCCTCGCTCCGGCTCATTCCGCCGCGGCCGAGCTCACGAAGGGCGCGCTCGAACGTCCGCCGAGCTTCTCCTCGCCCCTCCTGGGACGGCGTCGCAAGCAGCTGCCTGAGCGCCGGAACGTCGTGTCCACCCTCCACGAGCTTGCGCGCAAGGGCCGCGAGCTCGCCGGTGAGGATGTGCCCCGCCGTCCAGTCCGCTTCCACCTCGTCGAGATTCACAGGCGGCCCCTTCACGTTCGGGCGTGTCGACTGGTCATTTCAGACGGCCGCGCAGTCAAGCCCGCGCGGCCTGTAGATGACTCCGCAAGCGGCGTCATGGGGTCATGACGGCGAGCAGCCGCTCGAGGTCCTCATCGCTCGTCCAGTACCCGCAGGACGCGCGGACAAGCCCCGTGCCCGGAATCTCCCGGATGACCACGCCGCGCTCCAGCGCGCGCACGACGAGGTCCGCCGGGTCGCCTCGCGGGCGCACGGTCACGAGCGTGCCCTGGCCGGGCTCGCCGAGCACGTCGACCCGCTCGGCGAGCAGGTCGCGGCAGCGCGCGGTCATCTCCGCCGCGCGCTCGTAGCGCCACTCGGGATGGAAGTCGAGCGCGGCCTCGAGACCTGCGAGAGTGGGCGTGCCCATCCAGCCCCAGTCGAAGCGCGCGGCGCCCGGCCTGGGCTCGAAGCGGCCGTCCGGCTCGAACTCGCACTGCCCGAGGTGGCTCGGCAGCGCGACCCGTAGCGACTCGGGCTCGCGGACGACGAGGGCGCCGGTGCTGTCAGGCCCGCACAGCCACTTCTGCGCCGACACGGTGTAGAAGTCGAAGGGCGAGGCGTCGACCTCGATCGCACCGGCGGCCTGTGCGCCGTCGACGAGCACCGGTAATCGCGTCCTCTCCTGCAGCTCCGCCACCGGCAGAACCTGACCGGTCATCCAGGAAACGTGCTGGAGGGCGAGCAGCCGCGTCCGCGGGGTCACCGCGGCGACGAGCGCGTCGACTGCCCCCACCACGGTGCTGTCGCGCACCCGGGCCACGCGCACGGTCGCTCCGGAGGCGTGCAACGGCCCAACCAGGCCGAAGTGCTCCGAGTCGGTCGTGACGATCTCGTCCTCGGGACGAAGGCCGAGGCCGGCGATCACGATCCTGACCGAGTCGCTCGTCGAGCCTGTCAGCGCCACCCGGTCGGCCTCGATGCGCAGCAGCCGCGCGAGCCTCTCGCGCACCCGCGCGCGGAGAGCGAAGAGGCGGTCCACGTAGGTGGTGCTGCCGCGTCCGAGCTCGGCGTCCTCTTTCATCGCGGTCGCGATTGCTTCGAGGGTGGGGCGTGCGAGCGGGCCCTCCGAGCCGGCGTTGAGGTACGCGAGGCGCGAGAGCACGGGGAACTCGGCCCGAGCCTCGGCAAAGGTCATCCGACGACCGCCTCCACGGGGGCGTGGTCGGACAGGAGCACGCCATCGCGGCGGCGGCGCTCGTCGCGCCAGCGCCGGACCGGGCCGATCGACGCGCCGCGTGCAAACACGTGGTCGATCCCCGGCCCGCCGCCCCCGAAGCTCCACTCTGCTCCGAGCAGGTCACGAAGCGTCCACGAGGCCCACGTACGGACGTTGAAGTCGCCGGCGAGGATGCAGACGTCGTCGGGCGCGGCGAGCGCGTCGGCGAACACGGCGGCGCGGAGGAGCTCGGCGTCGGCGAGGCGCGCGTCGGGCCGGTACGCGGTCGCGTGGAGGTTCGCGACGAGCGCGGTTCCCCCGTCCGGGAGTGCGAGCCGGACCGCCTGGCAGACACGCCGCTCCCCCGCCCACGCGAGCCTTGCCGCGAGCGGAAGCCCGAGCCATCGCGCCTGCGCACGCCGGAAGCGGCGTGTGTTGAGGACGAGCAGGTCGCGCGCCAGCAGCCCGAAGCCCGGCCGGACGAGGATCGCGTTCCCCTGTCCTGCGAACGCCGAGCGGAGGATCCCGGGGTGGACGCTCGTCAGCGCCCGACCGACCGCCGCTGTCGAGGGAAGCGGACCGACGGTCGCCCGCGCAGCCACGTCTCCGAAGGCGGCCATCCCGCTCCAGCGCTCCAGTTGCTCGAGCGCCCACAGGGGCACCTCCTGCAGGCAGACGACGTCCGGAGCGTCGGCGGCGGCGAGCCCCACCATCTCCTCGAGCCGCGCGTCCCGCCCGGGCGGGACAGTGTTGCCTTGGAAGAGGTTCCAGCTACGAATGAGCACGTCCGGGACGACCGAGAGGGCATGCGCGGAGTCGTCGTAATCTAATTCGCGTGCTCCGACGGCGGCGTTTCCGCGACGTGATCACGAGGCAGCTCGAACTCTTCGCCGACGAGGACGGCGACCTTCTCGACGACGTCGCTTCGGCGCTCGACCGCTACCACGCCTCGGACCGAGACGAGGCCGAGGAGCTCTACGGCGACTACCTGCTCGCCGCAGAGGCGGCGGCCGAGCGCCTGGCCGAGCTACGCGACACCTACGGGCGTACTCTCGCGGGCGAGGACGCCGCCGAGTACGCACAGGCCTTCACGCGCGAGGCTGCCAGCCGCTGGCCGGCCCTGCGGCTCTCCCTCGACGAGACCTGAACTCCTCATTCGGCCGGTGGGGACTGCCGCTTTGAGCGTAACGCCGATCTATTGCCTTTCTTACGATTTCGACCTACGCTCTTACCGAAACTTTTCTCTACCTACCGCCTGGAGGACACTCAATGCCTCGAAGGATCGCCGCGCTCGCGGCGCTCGTGCTCGTGTTCGCCGTCGTGCCCGCACAGGCAGCGCCGGCCTCGCCCGGGAGCGCCCGCCTCGAGCGCTACATCGTGACACTCGACTCCGCCGTGCCCTTCCCGGCAGCCGTGGCGGGGAGCCAGGCAGCCGCTCTCGGCGGCCGCGTCGGCTTCGTCTACAAGAACGCGCTGAAGGGCTACTCGATCGCGCTCCCGGCCGCCGCTGCAGATGCGCTGTCGCGGCTGCCCGGCGTAGATTCGGTCGAGCCCGACGGCATCGCGACGACGATGACGACGCAGTCGAACGCGACGTGGGGCCTCGACCGCATCGACCAGCGCAACCTGCCGCTGAGCGGGACGTACAGCTACACGAACACCGGCTCCGGCGTGACGGCGTACGTCATCGATACGGGGATCCGTTTCACCCACTCCGAGTTCGGCGGCCGCGCCGTGAGCGGCTACGACTCCGTCGACGGCGGCACCGCCGACGACTGCAACGGCCACGGCACGCACGTTTCCGGCACGATCGGCGGCAGCACGTACGGGGTCGCGAAGAGCGTCCAACTCGTGGCGGTGCGCGTCCTGAACTGCAGTGGCAGCGGTAGCTGGTCGGGTGTCATCGCGGGCATCGACTGGGTTACGGGCGATCACCAGGCCGGCGAGCCGGCCGTTGCGAACATGAGCCTCGGCGGCGGCGCGAGCAGCGCCGTCGACCAGGCCGTGAGGAACTCGATCGCGGACGGAGTGAGCTATGCGATCGCAGCGGGCAACGGCAACTTCGTCGGGATCGCACAGGATGCGTGCAAGTCCTCCCCCGCGCGGGTGAACGAAGCGATGACCGTCGGTGCGACGGACAAGACGGACAGGAAAGCGTCGTGGTCCAACTACGGCGCCTGCGTCGACTGGTTCGCGCCCGGTGTCGGCATCACGTCGGCTTGGGGTACGAGCAACACGGCGACGAATACGATCAGCGGCACGTCGATGGCCACGCCGCACACGGCCGGGGTCGCGGCGCTCTACCTCCAGAGCAACACGACCGCGACGCCGCAGCAGGTGCGGGACGCGTTGTACGCGAACTCGACGAAGGGCGTCGTGACGTCCTCGAAAACGGCGAACAACTACCTGCTCTACACGAACTACTAATCAGAACGAAGACGCCGGCGGCGGGTCCGCCGCCGGCGTCTCCGCCTCGTTGAAAATCGACCCGCACAGGTCTATGCTCGATCCCGCATCGCTCCGAACGTCTCACGAAAGGCAGGGGTCATGAAGCGACTAGCTGTGCTCGGCGCCGTCGTCGCGGGGATGACGATGACGGCTGCGCCCGCGTTCGCGAACCACTCGTGGAACGGATACCACTGGGCCCGAACCGCAAATCCGTTCACCGTGCAGGCCGGCGACAACGTCGGCCCAGCATGGGACTACTACCTCGCCCTCGCGGCCTCCGACTGGTCGGTCAACAGCCGTTGGAACAATCCGCTGAACGTCGCGGTAGTCACCGGCGCCACTTCGCCGCGGAAGTGTCGACCGGTCAGCGGAACCGTCCAGGTCTGCGACGCCCGCTATGGCAACAACGGCTGGCTCGGGCTCGCGCAGGTCTGGATCAGCGGTAGCCACATCACCCAGGCCGTCACGAAGATGAACGACACGTACTACTACCTCGGTTCCCCCTACGACACGCGCTACTGGCGAGGTGCGGTCGTCTGTCAGGAGATCGGCCACGCGTGGGGTCTCGACCACCAAGACGAGTCGGGCGCGGACTTCCACACGTGCATGGACTACGCGTCGAACCCCGACGAGGACAACATCCATCCCAACGACCACGACTACCAGGAGCTCGCGATCATCTACGGACACCTCGACTCGTCGACGACGATCGCGTCCGGCCTCGCGGCGACGAACGCGTCACCGGTTCACGTCACGCGCTCCGATCGGATCAAGGACTCGACGATCACGGAGGAGTTCGCGGACGGCTCGCGCCGGGTCACCCACATCACCTGGGCGCTCGGCTCCTAGGCCGCGACTACCTGTGACCGAAGTGGTGGGCGCCGGGAAGCGCGGCGCCCACCGCCTCGACCTCGGACACGCGCCGCGCGAGCGGGCCGAGCGTCTCGAGGCGGCGCACGAGCACGTTCTGGTTACGGCCGCGGCGCTCGAAGCGGCCGCGGGCGAGGAGCAACGGCTCACCGCGAACGACGGAGCGGAAGCGGTCGTAGACGGGCGGCGGCACGATCAGGTTGAACTGGCCGTGCTCGTCCTCGAGCAGCATGAAGACGACGCCGTTCGCCGTCGCCGGGCGCTGACGAGCGACCACCATGCCGGCGCCGGCGACCTCGCGTCCGTCGCGGCACTCGCGGAGCTCCCGGCTCGAGAGGACGCCAGCAGGCAGGTGCGGCCGGAGAAGCTCGAGCGGATGGACGCCGATCGAGACCTTCGTCGTCCGGTAGTCGGCGAGCATCCGCTCCCATGGCGTCTGAGCCGGCAACGCAGGAGTCTCGACCGTCGGGTCGAGCGGAAGCGCGAGTTGCCGCTCGTCGCCGCCCGAGCCGGGAACGCTCTGCGACCGCGGCGCGAGGCCCAGCTCCCAGAGCAGCTCGCGGCGCGAAGCGGCAGCTTGCGGGCCGCTGTGGCGTTCACCGAAGCGGTCGCAGGCGCCGCTCACGACGAGCGCCTCGAGCGCCGGCTCGGTGAGCGGCGCACGCTGAGCGAGGTCGCGGAGACCGGCGAACGGCCCGCCCCGCTCGCGCTCGGCGACGAGCGCCTTTGCCTTGTCCTCGCCGACGTCGGTGAGGTACGCCAACCCGATTCTCACTGCCCCTTCCTCGTGGACGCACTTCCAGTCGCTGAGGTTGACGTCGGGCGGGCGTACCTCCACCCCACGCCGCTGGCCATCGCGGACGAGGCTCGCGGGCGGGTAGAAGCCCATCGGCTGGGCGTTCATGAGCGCGCACAGGAACTCGGCGCTGTAGTAGTGGCGCAGCCAGGCCGACTGGTAGGCGAGCAGCGCGAAGGCGGCCGCGTGCGACTTCGGGAAGCCGAAGCCCGAGAAGGCGGCGAGCTTGTCGTAGACGCGGTTCGCCGTCTCGGCGTCCACCCCCTTTGCGGCGGCGCCCTCGACGAAGCGGCCGCGGAAGGCCTCGATCGCCTCCTCGCTTCTTTTACGGCTCATCGCCCGCCGCAGCCCCTCGGCCTCGCCGATCGAGAAGCCCGCGAGCGCGATCGCCACCTCCAGCACCTGGTCCTGGAAGACGACGACGCCGAGAGTCTCGCGCAGCGGCTCGGCAAGGAGCGGGTGGTCGACGGGCGGCACGAAGTCGGGGTCATGGCGAAGACGCTCCCTGTGGTCGATGTACGGATGGACAGCCTTGCCCTGGATCGGTCCCGGCCGGACGAGCGCGACCTGGATCGTGAGGTCGTCGAGGTTCTCGGGCCGAGTCCGCAGCAGGCTCTGCATCTGGGCGCGGCTCTCGATCTGGAAATCGCCGAGCGTGTCGGCGTCCTGGATGGACGCGTAGACGTCCTGGTCGTCGAGCGGGATCCGCGAGAGGTCGATGGGCTCGCCGCCGAGGCGTCGACTTGGCGACGCCGCATCGAGGTCGTGCGGGCTTTGCCCGTGCGACCGTCCTCGAAGTGCGATCTGCTCGACGCACTCCTCGACGGCCGACAGCATCCCGAGCCCGAGCAGGTCGATCTTCAGGAAGCCCGCGTCCGAGCACGAGTCCTTGTCCCACTGGCACAGCTGGCGGCCGGCCATCGCCGCCGGCATCACCGGCACGAGCTCGACGAGCGGACGCGACGAGATCACCATCCCGCCGGGGTGCTGCGAGACGTGGCGCGGGAGGCCGGCGATCTCGGCCGTCAGCTCCGCGAAGGCGCGCCAGCGCGGGGAGGCGCGCTTCGCCTCGACGTCGGGCAGCAGCGCGAGCTCATCGGCCACCCGCCGGGCGTTCCAGCCGTCGCTGACGCGCGCGAGCCGCTCGAGCTCGCCGAACGGCAACCCGAGCGCCTTGCCGACGTCGCGGATCGCGCCACGCGAGCGGTAGGTCGCGAAGCTCGCGACGAGCGCCGCGTGCTCGTGGCCGTAGCGCTCGGTGACGGCTGGGATCAGCTTCTCGCGGATGTCGCGCGGGAAGTCGAGGTCGATGTCCGGCACGCCGGCCATGTCGCGGTTCAGGAAGCGCCCCAGCGAGAGCCCTGCCTCGACAGGGTCGACGTGCGACAGGCCCGTCAGGTAGCAGACGATCGAGCCGACCGAGCTGCCGCGGCCGCGTCCAGGAGGCAGGATCTGGCGCGCCGCGCTCGCGCCGCGCACCTCGCGCGCGACCTCGCGGGCGAGCTCGAGCACCTCGTGGTGGAGGAGGAAGAAGCCGGCGAGATGGAGCTCGTCGATGAGCGCCAGCTCGTCGTCCAGCCGCTCGCGCGCACGCTTCTTGTGTCCGGCGGCGTAGCCGCCTGTCCGCGACAGCGGACCAGTGGAGGGGGTTCGGGGGAACCGGGAGGTTCCCCCGTTCGATCCGTAGCGCTCCTCGAACGCGCGGTCGCAGACCCGGCGAAGCTGGGCGATCGCCGGCTCTCCGCTGTCGGAGAAGTCCGGGTACATGTAGCCGAGGTCCTCGGTGAGGTCGAAGCGAAGGCGCTCGGCGATCTCGACCGTCCGGGCGACGGCGTCGCGGTCGTCTGGGAAGCGCTCCGCGACCTCGTCGTGCGACAGCAGCACGCACTCGTCGTTGCCGCGCCGCTCGCGCTCGCAGCCCTCGAGCGACGTGCGCTCGTGGATCGCGACTAGGACGTCCTGGAGCGCGGTTCGGCGCGGGTGATGGGCGTGGACGTCGCCCGTCACGACAGTTTCGACGCCCAGTGCGGCGGCGAGGTCGCGTAACGCCGCGTTGCGGCGCGCGTCCCCGCGCTCGAACGGCCGCTGGAGCTCGACGTAGAAGCGATCGCGGCCGATCGCGCGCGCGAGCTCCACGGCCGGGTTCGCGTCGAGCACGGCGAGGCCGTTCCGAGCGCACCCGGAGAGGCAGACGAGCCCCTCGTTCAGCTCGAGGAGCGTCTCGAGCGGCAGCGCCGGGCTCAGGGGCGGCCGGCCCTCCTTCGGGCGCGTCCCCGCATGGGCCGCGGTGAGCAGCCGGCAGAGGCTGGCGTAGCCGCGCGCGTCCTCGACCAGCAACGTCACGTGCGCCCGACTTAGTGGCTCTGAGCCACTAAGTCCGAGGGTGACCTCGGCGCCGGTGATCGGCCGAACGCCGAGCGCCTTCGCCGCGTGGGCGAACTCGAGCGAGCCGTAGACGCCGTCGTGGTCGGTGAGCGCGAGCGCCTCGTAGCCGAGCTCGGCCGCACGCACGGCGAGCTCCTCCGGCAACGACGCACCGTCGAGGAACGAATACGCTGAATGGCAGTGGAGCTCCGCGTATCCCATCCGGTCGTCCTACGACCCGGCGAGGGCGAGGCGCTTTCCGACGAGACCGAGTACCTCGTCAAGGCGGCCCTCCCCGAGCTTTCGCTGCTCGAGTCCGTCTTCCCCCAAGGCGAGCGAGTGGCGCCCCACATCCACGAGCGGCACGCAGACTCCTTCTACGTGATCGAGGGCGAGCTCGAGTTTCGCCTCGCCGAGGAGACGGTCCGCCTCCCGGCGGGCTCCTTCGCCCTCGCGCCGCCCCGAGTCGTCCACGGGTTCTCGGTCGCGAGCCGCGAGGGCGCGCGCTGGCTCAACCTGCACGCGCCCGACGGCGGCTTCGCGGAGTCGCGCCGCGCGCGCCGGGACGGTCGCGAGCGACGCGTCCCGTACGACGTCGCCGACCCGCCGCCGGACGGCGGCCGGCCGGCGTCCGACGCGATCGTGCGGCTGCCCGGTGATGGCGAGCCGCTCGCGCACCGAAACCGTGTCGCGTACGTGAAAGCCGAGCGTCTCGAACTCGCCGTGCTCGAGTTCGAGCTCGACGGCGACTTCGAGGGCCCGGACCTCCACACCCACGACGACCACACCGACTGCTTCTACGTCCTCGAGGGCGAGATTCAGTTCACCGTCGAGGGCGAGACGTTCACCGTCAGCGCCGGGACGTTCGTCGCCGCGCCTCCCGGCGTCGAGCACCGGTTCGGCAAGCCGGGTCCCGGACGCGCGCGTCTCCTCAACGTCCACGCGCCGGAGGTGGGGTTCGTCGAGCGGCTTCGCCACGGGTCGGGCGCGACGATCCGGTAGGACCACACCCGAGACGACGCACGGGTCTATGCGCCTCGTTGTGAGAACCACGAACATCGCTCGTCGTCCCGGAACACCACGGTGTTCTCGCCCGTCTCGAGCACGACCTCGAAGTAGCGGCGGCTGACGGGCTCTTCCGTCCACCAGCGATCGACCACGCGCCACTCCTCGCGCACCAGCGCGACTCCCTGCCGGTTGACGCACCGCGGCGTCCCGTCCACGCCGGCCTCGACGAGCGCCGGGCGAGGCTCATTTATTCGTCCCGCGGAACGAAGAGCGCCCGCGCTTCGGGAATCCGCGACCACGGCGCGACCTCCACGACGGAGCAGACCGACCCGCCGCCGGTGCTCGCACGCACCTGACGCAGGCCGTCCTTCAGGCGCCCGTGCCGCTCGGCTCCCGCCGGCCTGACGAGCTGGAGCTGGCGACCGCGGGAGGCCGACAGCTCGACGAGCTCCAGCCGGAGCTGCACGACGGGCGCAGGAATCTCGGCGAGCCGAGGCGCGAGCGCGACGCGGATGCGATCCGGCTCGGCATCCGGCTCGCGCAGCGTGAGCGTGCGCCGCCACGAGCCGCCGCCGACGAGCCGAGCGGAGAGCGCGACCTTCCGGACGAGGCGGCCGCCGCGCTCCGGACGTGCGAGCGCCTGCTCGACGAGCGCGCCGAGCGTGCGCCGGAGCGTGAGCTCGTTGCCGACCGCCTCCGGAAACTCGAGCCCCTCCACGATCTCGGCCGGCGGCCTGCGGCCGCGGACGCGCCGCCTCGGTCCTCCGCGCGCGAGCCGCCAGGCCTGGCCTCCCCGCGGGCCGAGCCGCTCGGCGACCGCGCCACCGGGCAGGGCGGCGAGCTCCCCCAGCCGCCGGACGCCGAGCTCGCGTAGCTCCTGCTGCTGCTCTTCGGCGCCGGGGAGCAGGTCGAGCGGCAGCGGCGCGAGGAAGTCGGCCGTGCGATCGTCGGAGACGACGAGCGCCTGGCCGGGTCGTGCGACGCTCGCGGCCGCGAGCGCAGTGAATCGCCGCTCGGCGGCGCCCGCACACGGGTCCCAGCTCGAGCCGACGGCGGCGAGCGCGCGCTCGAGCGCCCCCTGAAGGCCGCCGTACAGCCGCTCCACCCCGCGCGTCTCGAAGTAGACGCAACCACGCTCGGCCGCATCGACGGCGAAGCCTGCGTCCTCGAGGCGGCGAAGAATCTCCTCCCACACATGCTCGGCCGCGGCCGGATCGGGCTCGACCAGGACGAGCGACGGACACGTCGCGAGCGCCTCGCCCATCCGCATTCCGGCACGGACGCCATGCGCCTCGGCAGCGGCGGTCACCGGCCCCACGAACGGCTCGGATGCCGCCGCCGGCGCGAGCGCGGCGGGCCGGCCGGCGACGCTCGGCCGCCGCCGAAGAGCCGCGCGAAGCTCGAAGGCGTTGACGAGGACGCAAGCGATCATGGGAACGTATGTTCTACACGAACATGCGTTCGCCGTCAAGTCCCCTTCTATGCGTTATGGGATACTCGCCTATGTGGGACGCTGGATCGTCATCGCCGTCCTCATCGGAGTGGGCGTGGCGATCGCGATCGCATGGGGACCGACCGCCGCCGTCGCGTACCTGTTTCCGCTCCTCGTCGCGTTCATGATCGTCTGGGCGGCCCGCGCCGGGGGCGAGTTCATCACCGACGTCAGCCGTCGGCGCTTCGAGCACCGCGAGCGCTCCTAGGCTGAGATCTCGGCCGCCGTCCCGAGCATCCGCGACAGACGCGGAACGACGGTGAGCGCGTTCTCGCGGGCGCACCAGGCGATGTCCTCCTCGAGGCCGGGCGGCCCGTAGGTGCGCGCGTGCAGCCCGTCCAGCGCACTCGGGAAGGACGCCGCAACGAGCTCCGCGGCGAGCGCGGCATCCGAGCGATCACCCGGGAGCAGCCGCACGATCCGCCCCGCGCAGTAGGCGTCGTCGAGCGCAAACGCGCCCTGGAAGCCGGCGCACACCACGACGACGTCCGAGTCGCGCTCGCGCGCAGCGGTGGCGACAGCGTCGACATTGAGGAGGCTGCCGAGAAGGACCTCGTCGGCGACGGCGGCAGCGGCGAGGATCGCGCGCGTCCCATTCGTAGTGGAGAGGATCAACGGCTCCTCGCGCGGCTCGAGGAACTCGCGGGGCGATGCGCCGACGTCGAATCCGGGTATTCGCACAGCGTTCCGCTCGCCGCCGAGCAGTCCCTCGCCGAGCGACTCGCGCAAGGCGCGCGCCTCGTCGACCTCGGCGCAGCAGAGCACGCGCGGATAGCCGGACGCCAGCGCCTGCGCGATCGTCGAGGTCGCCCGGAGCACGTCCACGACGACCGCGAGCGACCCCGAGATCGTCTGCTCCGGTGTAAACGCCACGTGGACGGCCATGCCCGTGGATACGCTAGTCGCCGTGGCGACCTGCTACCGCCATCCGGACCGGGAAACCCGGCTCTCGTGCTCGGAGTGCGGAAGGCCGATCTGCACCGACTGCGTGACCGCGGCGCCGGTCGGCCTGCGCTGTCCCGACCACGCGGGAGGGCGGCAAGCGCGGCGGCCGGCGCGTGTGAGCGCCGGGCTCCGGCGGCTGACCGTGCGCAGCGACGACCCGATCGTCACGAAGGGGCTGATCGCGGTCAACGTGCTGGTGTTCGCGATCAACCTCGCCCAGGGAGCGAGCTTGAGCCAAAACGGCGGGGAGCTCTTCGTCCGCGGCTTCCTCTTCGGACCGGCCGTCGCGGACGGCGAGTGGTGGCGACTGCTGACCGCGGGCTTCCTCCACGGCAGCCTGCTCCACATCGGCTCCAACATGCTGATGCTCTGGTGGATCGGGACGCCGATGGAGCTGGCGCTCGGCCGCGCACGGTTTCTAGCCGTCTACCTCGTCTCCGCGCTCGCCGGATCGGCCGGGGCGCTCGTCTTCGCGCCGAACAGCGTCACCGTCGGCGCCTCGGGAGCGATTTTCGGGATCCTCGGCGCCGCCCTGGTCTTCGAGCGGCAGCGGCACTACGTGCTGGGAGGCAGCGCACTCTCGATCGTCGTCCTCAACCTCGTCTTCACCTTCGCGATCCCGAACATCTCGGTCGGCGGCCACCTCGGTGGTCTCGCGGGCGGCGCACTCTGCGGCCTCGCGCTGTCGCGCTTCGGGCGTGTACACGCGCTGTACGGCCGGCCCGGCCTCGCCGGCGTCGCGGGACTCGTCGCAGTCGCGCTCCTGAGCCTCGCAGTCGCCTACTGGCGCGTACAGACGTACACGTAAGGCGCCGACTCGGCGGCGCCGACCATCAGGCGCGCGGGCTCTGCCCGTGCGCCGTCTGAACCGACCGGTCGACACGATCGAACCCGGATCGGCTCTAGGCCGACGCCGGCGGAGGCGACACGGGACGCCCGGCGAACTGGGCGGCGTGCACGATCTGATCCATCTCGGCCTCCCCTGGTGGGACAAGGCGATCCGAACGCTGGTCGTCTACGTCGCGTTGCTCGCGCTCCTGCGGGTCGCCGGCAAGCGGCAGCTGGCGCAGCTAACCACCCTCGACCTGGTCGTCCTGCTGCTCCTCTCGAACGTCGTCCAGAACGCGATCATCGGGAACGAGGCGACGCTCCCCGGCGGCCTGCTCGGGGCGGCGATCCTGATCGCGGGCAACTACGCACTGGTACGGCTCTCCTTCGGCCACGCGATGATCAGGCGCCTGCTTCAAGGGACGAGCACGACGCTGTACGCGCGCGGCCACGTCCGGGAGCGGGAGCTGCGACGAGAGCTCATGACGCGGCAGGAGCTGGTAAGCGCGCTCCGCCGGGAGGGACTCGAGCTCGACGAGGTCGAGCGGGTCGACCTGGAGCCAGAAGGCACCTTCAACGCGACGCCGAAGCCGAAGCCAGACATCGACGACGTGCTCGCCGCGCTCCAGCGCATCGAGCAGAGGCTGGGCGACTAGCGCGGCGGGGTGCGACCGCGAAACCGCGGCCGCACCCCCTCGGGGAGGCCGTCGTCATTCCCAGGACTTGAAGATCTCCCAAGCGCCGGTGAACGTGGCCCCCGCCAGCTGGCCGTCGCAGAAGACCTGCTCGGTCCCGGGCGGCCCACATGCGCCGACGGGCGACGCTCCACCTTCGCGGTACGCGTAGTGGATCGCGCTGGCGATTCGAGCGGTGATCTGGTCGAGCGAATGCTGGAACTCCGTCGTGAAAGCCCCACACGCGGCCATCGACGCGCTCGTCCGGTTGCACGGCTGCCACGAGAAGCCCAACCGTCCAGCCGGCGCTCCCTGCGGATGGGCCCCCGCGTAGTGACGAATCGCGTAGACCTCCTCAGAGACGAACCGCAGCATCTCCTCGGTCGAGACGATCGTGTTGCCGTGGGCCGTGACGAAGTCGAACTGGTCGCCTCCACGCGCTCGGTAGCCACTGTTCACGAGCGGGAGGTACGCCCTTTCCATGAACGTCTTTGCCTGGCCGACGTCGGCGGGGCCGGAGCGGACGAGGTCGAGCAGGTTGAAGATGTAGTCCTCGAGGTGCCGGCGCCGCTCGTCGCGTGACGACCCCGGCGGCGCCCACAGCCGCGTATCGGGATACGCCTCCCTGGCCAGGAAGCGCAGGTACTGGTCCATGTCCGCCCAGAACTCGGAGTCCTCGAGCCACGCCTTCATCTCGGCCTTGTAGCCCTCGACGTCCGGGATGTTCTCGTGGCTGAAGTTGATTCCGATCTCGGCGACCCCGGCCGAGACCGGCATGCCAGGCGCTCCGTAGTACAGGCCGCGGACGAGCTCTCGCATGTCCGCGCGCCGGTACGGCAACGTGAGGTCGTGAGCGAGCTCGACAGCGTCGCGTTCGCTCGCATCGCGGCGCGTGCTCCGATCGAACTCGTTCACGAGCCACGTCTCGCCCGACGGGATGTCGTAGCCCGCCGCCGCCATCCGCCTGCGGAACTCCACCCCGGCCTCGAACCACGTCTTGTGGTTGTCGTGGACCCAGATCGCCCAGCCGGTCGAGCCGCCCAGCGTCATCTCGGCCACGGGATGGAACTGCGGTCCGAGCGCACGGATGACGTCGTCCTGGAGGAAGCGAAGCTGCTTCTTGTCGGCCGCCGCCGGCGGAAGCGAGATCCAGTACTCGGCGCAGGGAGCGGGATCGTCCCGGAGCGCACTGCCGAGCCGAACCCAGTCGCTCGCCGTCCAGAAGACGGCCTCGACCTTGAGCCGGCACGTCGGCGGTAGGCCGCCGTGCGCCGCGACTCCCCGCGGCGGCGATTCGTCGAGGCACGCGGCCTCCTCGGTCGCGCCGACCGCGAGCAGGCCGCAGTCGTCCCAGGGACTCGCCGAAGCCGCAGCGTTTGGCTCGTTCGCCCCCGGGACCGGGTCGTCCGCCCCCGCGCCGGCGACGAAGACGGCCGACGCGGCAGCGAAGGCGACGAGCAAGCAAAGGACGCGCATCGCGTCTCCTTTCGGATCTGCTGCCCCCCGTGAGCAGCGAGCGCGTCCGTTCTCGCAGCCGCGTCTAACAGGCCGGTAACCGCCGGCCGGTCGACGGGCTCAGCCGCCCGCGACCGCGGCCTCGACGCCTGCCTCGGCGAGCGCCGCCTGGGCGGCCGCCAGCCTCGCGAGAGGAACGCGGTAGGGCGAACAGGACACGTAGTCCAGGCCGAGCGCGTGGCAGAAGGCGACCGAGCGCGCCTCGCCGCCGTGCTCGCCGCAGATCCCGAGCTTGAGCTCCTCCTTCACCGAGCGTCCCCGCTCGACCGCGACCCGCATCAAGTCGCCGACGCCGCCGCGGTCGAGCGTCTCGAACGGGTTGCGCTCGAGCACGCCCGACTGCAGGTAGAAGGTCAGGAACTTGCCCTCGGCGTCGTCGCGCGAGAACCCCATCGCGGTCTGCGTGAGATCGTTCGTCCCGAACGAGAAGAAGTCGGCGTGCGCCGCGATCTCGTCGGCGCGCACGCACGCCCGCGGCAGCTCGATCATCGTCCCGCACAGGTACTCGCCCGCGTCCTCCTCGGCCGCCGTCCGCACAGTCAGCTCGCGCAGCCGGCGCAGCTCCTCGCCGAAGCCGACGAGAGGGTGCATGATCTCCACGAGCGGCGCCTCGCCCGTCCGCTCCTCGACGGCCTTCGCCGCGCGGACGATCGCCCGCACCTGCATCTCGTAGATCTCGGGGTACTGGAGGCCGAGCCGGCACCCGCGCGTGCCCAGCATCGGATTGGCCTCCTGGAGCGCGCGGATCCGCCGGCGCATCCGCTCGTCGGTCGCCTCGTCGAGGGAGGGCAAGAACTCGTGCAACGGGGGGTCGAGCAGCCGGATCGTCACCGGTAGCCCGGCCATCGCCTCGAAGATCCCCTCGAAGTCACCCTGCTGCATCGGGAGTAGCCGCTCGAGCGGGCCTCGCCGGCCTCGTTCGTCCTCGGCCATGATCATCTCGCGCACCACGGGAAGCCGGCCCTCGGCCATGAACATGTGCTCGGTGCGGCAGAGGCCGATCCCCTCGGCGCCGAACTCTCGTGCCTTCGCGGCGTCCTCCGGCGTGTCGGCGTTCGCGCGCACCTTCAACCGGCGGCTGTCGTCGGCCCACTCGAGGATGGTCTGGAAATCCTCGTTGATCTGCGGCGGGATGAGCGGGACCTCGCCGACGATCACCTCGCCGCTGCCCCCGTCGATCGTGAGCACGTCACCCACGTGCAGCTCGCGCTCGCCTAGCCGGGCGCTCCGCGCGCGCTGGTCGACCGAGAGCGCTTCGCAGCCGACGACGGCCGGCTTCCCCATTCCCCGGGCGACGACCGCCGCGTGCGAGGTCATCCCGCCGTGCGCGGTGAGGACGCCTCTCGCTTCGATCAGGCCGTGGATGTCGTCCGGCGTCGTCTCCCAGCGGACGAGGATCACCGGCTCGCCGGCCGCGCCGCGCTCGGCGGCGGTGTCGGCGTCGAAGACGATCGTCCCGCTCGCAGCGCCGGGCGACGCGTTGAGCCCGCGCGCTGCCACTTCGTACTCCGCGGAGGGGTCGATCATCGGGTGCAGCAGCTGGTCGAGCTGGGCGGGGTCGATCCGCGCCACGGCCTCCTCGCGCGAGATCAGGCCCTCGTCCACCATCGAGACGGCCGCCTTCAGCGCCGCGGCGGCCGTCCGCTTGGCGCTGCGCGTCTGCAGCAGATAGAGCTGTCCGTCCTCGACCGTGAACTCGATGTCCTGCATGTCGCGGTAGTGCTCCTCGAGCCGGCGCATGGTGTCGACGAACTGGTCGAACGCTTCGGGAAGCCGGTCCCGCATGCGCTCGAGCGGCTCGGGCGTGCGGATGCCGGCGACGACGTCCTCGCCCTGCGCGTCCGGGAGGAACTCGCCGTACAGGCCTTGCTCGCCGGTCGCCGGGTCGCGAGTGAACGCGACCCCCGTCGCCGACGTCTCGCCCTTGTTGCCGAAGACCATCTGCACGACGTTCACGGCCGTGCCGAGGTCGTCGGCGATCCCGTTCGCCCGCCGGTAGACCTGCGCGCGCGGGTTGTCCCACGAGTCGAACACGGCGCCGATCGCCCGCCGCAGCTGGTCGCGCGCGTCCTGCGGAAAGTCGCGCCTGGTCTCGTCGCGATAGATGCGCTTGAACGTCTCGACTAGCTCGGCCAGGTCGTCCGCGGACAGGTCGGTGTCCTGAGCGGCGCCCCTTGCTTCCTTGAGCTCGGAGAGCGCGTCCTCGAAGCGCTGGTCGTCGATCCCGTCGACGACGTGCCCGTACATCTGGATCAGCCGCCGGTACGAGTCGTACGCGAAGCGGCGGTTGCCGGTCGTCCGCGCGAGGCCCTCGACGGCCTCGTCGTCGAGACCCAGATTCAGGATCGTGTCCATCATCCCCGGCATCGAGACGGCCGCGCCCGAGCGGACCGAGACGAGCAGCGGGTCCCCGTCGTCGCCGAAGCGCTTGCCCGCCTTCCGCTCGAGCGCGGCAACGTGCTCGTCGACCTCGTCGTGGAGCCCGTCGGGCTCGCGCTTTCCGGCCGCGAAGTAGGCACGGCAGGCGTCCGTCGTGATCGTGAAGCCGGCCGGGACGGGGATGCCGAGCTGCGTCATCTCGGCGAGCCCGGCTCCCTTGCCCCCGAGCAGCTCGCGCCCGCCGGGCGCCTGCTCGTCGAAGTCGAAGACGTACCGTGCGTTCCCCCCGCTCACGGGGCGAATCTTCCCACAGGACGGCCGGCCAACCCGGATCTGGGAGGCTAGGAAGTGCCCCCGCCGAGCAAAGAAGCGGAAAGCGCGCTCGACCGGCTTCGCCGGCCGCGATACTGACCGTGTGCTCGTGAACCAGGTCGTGTGGCCGCGATGACGGTCGAGGCCGGCCGAGGCGCTCGGACCGTTCAGCTCACGACCCCGGACCGCGTCCTCTTCCCCGAGGACGGGATCACCAAGGGCGACCTGTTCGCGTACTACGACGCCGTCGCTCCTGTGCTCCTGCCGCACCTGAAGGACCGGCCGTTCACGATGAAGCGCTACCGCGAGGGAATTCGCCGTCCCAGCTTCTTCCAGAAGCAGGTGCCGAAGGGCACGCCGCCGTGGATCAAGACGGCCCGCTTCCGGACGTGGCCGAGGGAGGGCGGCTCGCGGCTCGTCGACTTCGCGCTCGTCAACGATCGCGAGACGCTGCTCTGGATGGTGCAGATGCACTGCATCGACATGAACGCCTGGTACTCGCGCGTCGACCGGCCCGACCGTCCGGACTTCGTCCTCTTCGACCTCGATCCACCGGACGGCGCCTGGCGGCTCGCGGTCGAGGTTGCGCATCTCATCCGCGGGCGCCTCCACGAGCTCGGCCTCGCCTCCTTCGCCAAGACGAGCGGCTCGACGGGGATCCACGTCCTCGTCCCGATCGTCCGCCGTTCGAGCTACGACGACGCGTATCGCTTCGCCGAGCTCGTCTCCACTGGGCTGGCGCAGGAGCATCCCGGCGACGTGACGACGGAGTGGCGGAAGGAGAAGCGCCGCGGCGTGCTCGTCGACCACCGCCAGAATGGATCGGGGAAGACGATCGCGTCGGTCTACTCGGTGCGACCGCGGCCGGGAGCGCCCGTGTCGACGCCGCTCGAGTGGCACGAGCTGACGCCCGATCTCGACTTCCGCGAGCTGACGATGGCCGTCGTGCTCGACCGCGTCGACCGGCTCGGCGACCTGCTCGTGCCTGTTCTGCACGCACGCCAGTCCCTCGGGCCCGCGCTCCGCCGGCTCGAGGCAGACGCTCGCGACGGTTAAAGCCGTTCTGGTTGGCGTTCCGGCGTGTCGACCGGTCAGTTCAGACGCGTGCACGGGCCAAGCCCGTACACGCTGAATGTCGGCGCCGCCGAGTCGGCGCCTTAGGC
>JBKOYJ010000055.1:0-12051 GCA_046725345.1 Actinomycetota bacterium
TACGCGCGCTTCTACGAGCGGCTGGCCTCCTTCGCACGCTTGATCATCTTCGACAAGCGCGGCACCGGCCTTTCCGACCGCGTTCGCGGCGTGCCGACTCTGGAGGAGCGCATGGACGACGTCCGCGCCGTGATGGACGCCGTCGGCACCGAGCGTGCCGCGGTCCTCGGCATGTCCGAAGGCGGCCCCATGAGCCTTCTGTTCGCCGCGACGTATCCACAACGCGTCTCCGGGCTCATCGTCTACGGGGCGTGGCCCCGACATGCCTGGGCGCCCGACTTTCCGTGGGGCCTCACGCCGGAGCGACAGCGCGACTTGCTCGAGCGCATAGACCGCGATTGGGGCTCGACCGCGCATGCAGAGGCGGCTCTGACCGGAATGGCGCCGAGCCGAATCGGCGACACCGAGTTCCTGCGCTGGTGGGCGACACACCTTCGCCTCGGGGCGAGCCCCGCCGCCGCGCGGGCGCTCCAGGAGATGAACTGGGAGATCGACGTCCGGCACGTTCTGCCGACGATCGCGGTCCCCACGCTCGTCCTCAACCGCGCGGGAGACGAACCGGAGCCGGCCCGGGCGATGGCGGAGCGAGTCCCAGGCGCGCGGTACGTCGAGCTCCCCGGTGACGACCATCTCACGTTCGTCGGCGAGGTCGAGCCGCTGCTCGACGCGATCGAGACGTTCCTCGCGGGCGGCTTCCATGAGCCGGAGGTCGACCGCGTACTCGCAACGATCCTCTTCACCGACATCGTCGGCTCGACCGCTGAGGCAGTGCGGCTCGGCGACCGCGGCTGGCGCGTTCTGCTCGAGCAGCACCACGCGCGTGTACGCCGCGAGCTCGCGCGCTTTCGCGGCCGTGAGCTCGACACGGCCGGCGACGGCTTCTTCGCCAGCTTCGACGGCCCGGCACGTGCCGTTCGCTGTGCTTGCGCGATCCTCGAGTCGGTTGGCGAACTCGACCTCGACGTGCGCGCCGGTCTCCACACCGGCGAGTGCGAGCTGACGGAGGGCAAGCTCGGCGGCGTCGCCGTCCACGTCGGCGCACGGATCGCCGCACGTGCGCGCCCGGCTGAGGTGCTCGTGTCGAGCACCGTGAAGGACCTCGTCGCCGGCTCGGGGCTTGAGTTCGTCGAGCGAGGCGCAGCCGAGCTGAAGGGCCTTCCGGGCGAGTGGCGGCTGTACGCCGTCTCGCGCTAGACCTTGGCCTCTTCGCGCTCCTTCTGGGCCGCCTCGACCAGCTTCTGCGCGATGTGCGCCGGGACCTCCTCGTAGCGGAGGAAGTGCATGTGGTAGTCGCCGCGGCCGCCCGTCAGCGACGTAAGCGACTGAGAGTAGGTGAGGATCTCGGACATCGGCACCTCGGCGCGAATGGTCGTCATCCCGCCGGCCGGCTCCATCCCGAGCAGCCGCCCGCGGCGCGAGTTGAGGTCGCCGTTGACCGCGCCCACCGACTCGTCCGGAACGGTCACCTCGACGTCCATGATCGGCTCGAGCAGCACCGGATCGGCCTGGCCGTAAGCGTTCTTGAACGCCATCGAGCCGGCGATCTTGAACGCCATCTCGGAGGAGTCGACGCTGTGGTACGAGCCGTCGACGAGGCGGACGCGAAGCCCGGTCACGGGCGCGCCCGCAAGCTCGCCGTGCTGCATCGCCTCCTGGATGCCCTTGTCGACGGCGGGCCGGAACCCCTGCGGGATCACACCGCCGACGATCTGGTCGACGAACTCGTAGCCCTCATGCCCCTCGAGCGGCTCGACGACGATGCTGCAGTCGCCGAACTGGCCGCGGCCGCCGGTCTGCTTCTTGTAGCGCGCGTGCGCGCGGGCCTCGGTTCGGATCGTCTCGAGGTACGGCACGCGCGGCTGGTGGAGGTCGACCTCAACCCCGAAGCGGCGCTTCAGCCGCTCGACCGCGACCTCGACGTGCATCTGGCTGAGCCCGGAGAGGAGCTGCTCCCCCGTCTGCGGGTCGCGCCGCAGGACGAGCGTCGGATCCTCCTCCGCGAGCCGGCGGAGCGAGGTCGCCATCTTCTCCTCGTCGCCCTTCGCCTTCGGCGTGATCGCGAAGCTCATCACGGGCTCGGGGAAGCCGATCGGCGGCGGCTCGACATCGGCCTCGGAGTCGAGCAGCAGGTCGCCGGTCATCACGTCCTTCAGCTTCGCGACGGCACCGATGTCGCCCTCCCCGAAGGCCTCGGCCTGCTCGTGCTCCTTGCCCTGGAGGCGGAGGAGCGTCCCCAGGCGTTCCCGGCCGTGGGTGCGCGCGTCGACGAGGTTCGAGTCGCCCCGAAGCTCGCCCTTGAGCACGCGGAAGATGTTGATGCGGCCGGCGAACGGGTCGGCGATCGTCTTGAAGACGAAGGCCGCGGTCTTCGGCGTCTCGAGCGCGATCGGGGCGCCCTTGCGGGCAGGCGAGGGAACCCCTTCCACAAGCAGGTCGAGCAACGCGCCGGTGCCGAGGTTCTTCGTGGCCACGCCGCAGGCGACCGGGAACACCTCCCCGCGAGTGACGGCGTCCTTGAGGGCGCTCGCGACCTCCTCGACACCGAGCTCCTGTCCCTCGAGGTAGCGCTCCATCAGGCCCTCGTCGGTCTCGACGACGGCGTCGAGCAGCTTCTCGCGGTATTCCGAGACGACATCGGCAAGCTCTTCCGGGATCTCCGTCGCCCCGTCCGAGCGCGCAGCCTCCGGGCTCATGTACGCCGTCAGGTGGAGGAGGTCGACGATGCCGGTGAGCTCGTGCTCGCTTCCGATCGGCAGGTGGACGGCAACGCAGCGGTCGGACAGCTGCGACCGCACCGCCTCGAGCGTGCGGAAGAAGTCGGCGCGCTCGCGGTCGAGCATGTTCACGAACACGAGCCGCGGGAGGCCGAGCTCGTCCGCGCGCTTCCACAGTCGTGCCGTGCCGACCTCGACTCCCATGACGCCGCTGACGACGAACAGCGCGCCCTCGACGACCTGCAGAGGCGCGATCGCGTCTCCCTGGAAGCCGGGGTCGCCGGGCGTGTCGACGAGGTTGATCATCCGTTCCTGCCATACGAGGTGCGTGAGCGACGCCGCGAGCGACATCTGCCGCCGCTGCTCCTCGTCGTCCCAGTCGCTGACCGTCGAGCCCTGCTCGATCGTGCCGAGCCGATTGGTGGCACCGGCCTGGAAGAGCGCCGCCTCGACGAGGGACGTCTTCCCCGTCCCGCGGTGTCCGACGACGGCGACGTTGCGGATCTTCGACGGCTCGACTGCGGGCATACGCGTTACTTCCTCCTCGGCTGGCTGGCTGGGCGGCTGTCGCGCGCGATCTTAGTTCGTTTCGGACTTGCTCCCGATGGCACGACCGGTCATGAGTCGGCGGCGGAGGTGATCGACGCGTGGCCGCCGGCCGGCTCCACAGCGCTCGACGACGCCGAGCGCGGCCTCCGCTTCGGACGACTCGATTGGCCGCTGCCTGAGCCGCTGCGTTAGTCGCTACTCGGCCGACGACGCCAGTGCATCGGCAGCAGCCGTCAGGCTGGCCTTCAGCCGCAGCACGGCCTTCGTGTGCAGCTGGGAGACGCGGGACTCGGTGACGCCCAGTACCTCGCCGATCTCGCGCAGGGTCAGCTCCTCGTAGTAGTAGAGGGTCACGACGAGCTTCTCCCGCTCGGGGAGCCTGGCGAGCGCCTCGCCGATCGCCTCCTTCAGCTCCGTCTCGGCGAGGGCCGACTGCGGGTTCGGGCCCTGCGTGTCCTCGATCGTGTCGATCAACGCCACCTGGTCGCCGCCCGAGGACGCGGTCCAGAGCTCGTCGAGGGCGACGATCGAGGTACGGGAGATCTCACCGAGGCTGTCGTCGAGCTCCTCCTCGGTCAGACCCAGGCGCTCGGCGATCTCCTCGTCGGTCGGCCCGCGGCCGAGCCGCCCTTCGAGCTCCGCGATTGCACGCTCGATGTCGCGCGCGCGTCCGCGGACCGACCGCGGCACCCAGTCCATCGCTCGGAGCTCGTCGATGATCGCGCCGCGTATGCGCGGGATCGCGTACGTCTCGAACTTGACGTCGCGTCCCGGGTCGAAGCGCTCGATCGCGCGGATCAGGCCGAGGAGGCCGTACGAGATCAGGTCCTCGTCGTCCACGTGCGAGGGAAGGCCGGCGCCGACGCGCCCTGCGACGAACTTCACCAGCGGCGCGTAGGTCAGGATCAGGCGATCCCTCAGCTTCGCGTCGCCGCTCCGGCGGAAATCACGCCAGAGAGGAGTGACGTCGTCGGCCACAGTCAGAGAATACGGACTTGATCGGCGAAATCCTCAGCGCGCGAGGAACGCGCGAACGGCGAGGCTGCCGGTCCAGAGCGCGAGCGCGGCCGCCGCGACGGTCACGACCCACAGCATCGCCCTGTCCTGGGCCGCGTTCGCGGCCGCGGCGGCGATGACCGCGAAGAAGGCGGTGAGCACGGCAAAGAGGGCGCCGAGCGCGCGTCGCTGCGAGGGAGCGCGCACGGCGTCCGACTCTACTCGTCCGCGATGAGGCCCCTTCCGCCGCCTGTCTACAATCGATCGCTCGAACCCAGGGGCGTAGCTCAATTGGCAGAGCACCGGTCTCCAAAACCGGGGGTTGCAGGTTCGAGTCCTGCCGCCCCTGTGACTGAAACCCTGCAACTCGCAGGGTTTCTGTTTCTAACGGCAAAGAGCTCAGAAAGTGAGCCGCGCGCCTCGCCCACGTACTCCTCGCAGCTCCTCGTGAGAAAAACTCCGACCGCGAGCAAATGGCGCTCGGTAGCCAGGCGGGCGCCTACCGACGCCCCCGACTCAGCACGAGGTTCACCCGCGCCCCGCGCGAGAGTGTCGTGCCGGCCCTCGGGGCCTGACCGACGACGCGGCCGTTCTTCACCCGGGACGCGCGCCGCGTGACCCTTCCGACCCGACAGTCCGCCGTGGTGAGCGCCGAGCGCGCCGCCGCCAGCGTCTTGCCGATCACGCGTGGGACGACGCAAAACCGGGTGAGCGTGTAGTTCCAGCGCCCCGCATCCGGGCCACGGTCAAGCCCCTCGACCGTCGACCCCACGACGCGCGCAGCTAAGAGAACCGCCTCGAACGCCGAAGTGTTGGCGAGATTCGCTCGCGGCACGATGAGGGTTACGACCCCTCCCGAGATCGACATCCTCGCCGCAGGCGCCGCGACCGGGGAGTACCGCGCCCCGTCCCACCGCAGTATCGAAATCCCACCCTGCGTCAGTTGGATCAAGTGGTCGTCCCCGTCGCTGGTGCCCGTCGCCTTGTTCCGGTCGCTATCCATCAAGACGAACATCAGGTCGGTCGCCTCGAGCGCCGTGGAGCGGTTCGGCAGCGTGAGGCGAAACGTGATGCGTCCGCGGGCGTCGTTCGTGACCTCGAGCGATGTGATGTCGGGCGCCGTGCCAGAGTCGCCCGTCGCGTCGGTGAACGTCACGGCGCCGGCCCCTCCGGCGAGCGCCAACGCCGTCGTGAGCGCGATGGCGGTTACGAGACGCGCCGCCTTCCTCCGCATGTCCATCACCCACTCGACTCTCATCGACCCCTCCCTGGTCACGCGACGCCATCGCCGCTCCCGCAGCCGGAAGAGTACGGCAGGAGTCGGAAGGCAGCACAGGAGTCGGAAGGCAGCACAGGAGTCGGAAGGCAGCACAGGAGTCGGAAGGCAGCACACGAGCCGCGAAGAAGCCAGGAGCGCGGGACGACTCCTCGACCGTTGACGTCTCCTAACTCGTGAACCGGAACTCCGCGCTCAGAGTCACGCCGCCGTAGGTCACGTCGAACCGACAGCAGGTATTCGCCCCGGGAATCGCCGAGCCTCGCGGGGTACACGCACGGCGTGCGCCAGCGCACGCGTCGCTCAGCTGGATGTTGCCGCTACTCTCAGCGGCGTTGCCATCGACGGTGACATTGTCGGCGGCGTTCGCAAGCGCAGCGAACAACATCGCCGCGATGAGTGTGCCGAGAAGGAGGCTGAAGCGCCCCCTTCTCCGAATCTGCTAGCCACCTCTCCCCCTTTTCCAGGGCAATGGACCGGTTATCCCCGTGAACCCCACGGCTCTCGGCTCGAAGAGCTTCGGCCTCCCGCGTGCCTGATCGTGGTTCAAGTCAATCGGGCCGTTTGACCGTGATCGGACAAAACCTCTCGTCCTGCGTTGGCTAGTAGCTGGAGCCTGCCCACAGGCAGCCTCGATCGCTGGCCTGAGGACTACGAACGCGGCAGGCCGGGCTGGCCGCCCGAGGTCGTCGACGTTCCCGGCCTGCCGCCGACCGCAACCGTGCTCGAGCTGGGTGCGGGCACGGGCAAGCTGACACGTCTGCTCGTCTCCGCGTTCGGCCGTGTGCTTGCCGTCGAACCTGCCGAGGCGATGCGCCGTCTGCTCGTTCCGCTCTGCCCGGAAGCGGAGGTGCTCGCCGGAAGCGCCGAGGAGATTCCGCTTCCGAATGCCGCGGTCGACGCCGTGTTCGCCGCCGAGGCCTTCCATCGGTTCGACGGCGAGCGCTCCCTCGCCGAGATGGCGCGCGTGCTGCGGCCCGGGGGCGTGCTCGTCCTGCTGTGGAACCTCCCGGCTGGGCCGACAGAGCCGTCGATTGCGGAAGTCGAGCGGCTCCTGCTCCAGCGCGGCCCAGACCGGGCCGAGCTCGGCGTCGACCCGCTCGACCTCAACACGACTCGCTACGCATCGGGCGAGTGGCGGCTCGTATTCGCAGAATCGCCGTTCGAGGCGCTCCAGGAGACACGGCTGACGAGTCCGCAGACGCTCGACCGAGACGGGCTGGTGGCGTTTTTCGCCTCGATGGGCTGGATTGCCGACCTCCCCGACATGGACCGCCTGCCCCTGCTCGACGAGGTGAGATCGCTCCTCACCGCTGCCGAGTACCGGCGACCGTGGGAGACGCATGTCCACTGGACGCGACTGCCTGCGTGATTCGAAGACGGGCCTACGAAGCCCTGCAAAAGGCCCGCGGCTACGTTGCCGACGTCTCGCCGGACGGGCGCTCCCTGACCGGCGTTTCGTCGCCGTGCCGGTGGACGACCTTCCACTCGCCGTTCTCGCGGCGGTACACGTGTGTGACCCGAAGGGTGTGCTGTTTGACCGGGCCGCCTTCAATGGACACGGCGTGGCGTTCGAGGCCGACCGTATAGGCGAGGTCGCCGCTGACGTCTGCGGCGATGAGCTCGAAGTCGTACTCGGCAAGGTTCGAGAAGCGTGACGCGACCCAACGGAACGTCTGGCTCACCTCGTCCCATCCGCTGTTCGCCACGCCGAAGGCCCCGAGCAAAGTCACCGGATCCTTCCGCGACCACATCGCCATTCGCGGCTTCGGATCGCCGGTGTGTAGCGCTCTTTCTGCCTCGACCTGTCGGGGCAGCGTCTCGGCGAGGAACTCGTCGACTTCGCTCATGGCCGTCTCCTTCGAGTTTTCGGCTGCGAGTCTCGCGTTCAGGCAAACACCGGTGCGTGGCTCGACGAGCCGCGGCTCTCGAGGCGCGCCCCGCTGCTACGAGCTAATCCTCGCGGTCTCGGCGTGCCCGCTCGTCGTCGTCGACGTCGGGCACGTCGGGGTCGACGTCCTCGGCTCGCGACATCGCCTCCTCGGCGGCGGCGCGCTCGCGCCGGGCGCGCTCGGCCTCCTGCGTCGCGGCGGCCTCGCGCTGGCCGGCGGTCGCCATCCGCTGCTCAGCCTCGCGCCGGAGCTCGCCCGCCTCTTCCCGACGTTTCTCGGTCCTCCGCTCGCGCGTCCTCCGTCCGCCGCCGAGGACGACCGCGATGAGCACGATCACTGCGACGACGGCGATCACTATCCAAAGCCATGTGGGCATCGTCTACTCCCTTCGATTCCTTCCGCCCAGTGTCCCGAGCGCACCGAGGCGCGAAACGCGTCGGGGCGACTAAGTGGCTCTGAGCCACTAACTCCTACTAGCACGCGGTCTCGATCGAGAGCTCGCGCTCCGCCAGGGCACTCGGCGGGAGGACGATCAGCCGGCGGACGGCCGCGCGGATCTTGCGGCCGTTCGGGAGCGGATAGCGGTCGACCGCACGCCGGCGGGCGATGTACGCCCGGCCGAAAGTCGCAGTCACGGTCTTGCGCGGATCGATCGCGACGACGAGACGCAGGAGGTCGGGGATGCGCGAGCGCGGGATGTCCGTGCGCACGCTCGCCTGCACGGTTCGCGCGAGGGAATCGAAGTGGCGGAGCACGTCGAGCGCGTCGACCTGCTGCGCCATGGCGCTCAGGAAGCACCGCTGCCGGGCCATCCGCCTGTAGTCGCTCGAGGCCTTTCGCGAGCGGACATACGCGAGCGCGATCAGGCCTGAGAAGTGGTATGTCTCGCCGGGATAGACGTCGATGTTCGCCTTCGGCTCGCCCGACCGCGGCTTCGTCGTCGAGTCCACGAGCCGCTCCTTGACCTCGATGTCGACGCCGCCGACGGCATCGACCATGTCGACGAACCCGGCGAGATCGACCAGCGCGTAGTAGTCGATGCGGATGCCGAGCAGCCGCGAGATCGTCTGCTTCAGCGCCGTCGCGCCCGGATCCTGGCCGCCGGGAAAAAGCTCGGGGCGGGTGCGAGCGAACGAGTACAGCGCGTTCAGGGGCTGGTGGAAGCGGTGAAGTGTCCGGCCGGCCTTTCCGGTCAGCGGCACCTCTACGAGATTCCGCGGAACGCCGAACGCCGCCGCTCGGCCCGTGCGGCGCTCGAACGCCGCCACGATCATCGTGTCCGTCCGCTCGCCCCAGTAGTTGGGACCGTCGTCGCTGCCGAGCAAGAGGAACGTGACCCACGGACGCCGGCTCGGCTCCGGGCCACCGACCAGGATCTGCCGCGACGCGCGGAGCCGGCCCCTCGGGACGTGGGGCTGCGGAAGGGGGCGGGCGAGCAGCTCGGGATCCGGCCCGGCGTGCTCGGGAACCACGAAGATGCCCCTTGACGGCAGCACGTCGCGGGGCTCGTCCTCGGCGAAGACGTGGCCCACGACGCTCGACGTCCGCACCGTCACGTACCCGGCGGCGACGTGGGGCGCCGCCGTCACTGCGGCGATCGCCACGAGAGCAACGGCGGCCGCCGGCGAGGGAAGCGTCGAGGCGCGACGCCAGGCGTCTACGACAGCGCCGAGTCGCAGCGCGAGCAGCAGCAGGTTCGCGAGCACGATTCCGGCGACCAGGCGACGGTCGGCGAAGCCCGTGGCGACGGCAAAGGGATGCGACGCGACGAACGCGGCAACCGCGACGGCGACCGCGGACAGGGCAAGGAGCAGCAGTCCCAGCCGGCGCGCCCCGACGTAGAGCTGACCCGCCCCGGGAACGAGCATCGAGAGCGTCCCTGCGACGACGCTCCGGACCGCTCCGCCGTTCACGGCGGAAACGGTAGACGGGGATGCGGGCGGCTAGCTACGGATGACGTTGCTGACGCCCGACAGGTAACAGGCGCCCACCTGGCTCTTCGGCAGCACGGCGCGAACTTGAAGCCGCGAGCGAACCCTGGCGCGGAACGTGATTCCGGAGACGATCGTCGCGCCCGTCGTCGAGACCTGGCGCAGTGTCGGCTTACGAACGCGCACCCACGTTCCGGTCGAGGCGCGGAAGCGCTGGAACGTCGCGAGCTTGCCTACGAACGACTGCGCCGCGACGACGCGCAGCTTGTACTTGCGCCGCTCGACCTTCGTGAGCGTCACCCGCGGATGGACGTTCACGGCGACCACGGGGCTCGTGGCGTTCTTCACCTTCGCGCGGTACTGCGTGTTCATCGTCGGCGTGACGTTCAGCGCCCAGTTGCCGGCAGTCGTCGTCTTGGTGTCACCGCTCGCTTTGAAGGCGGTCTGGCCGCAGGCCTGGGCCTGTACGGCCACCTTCTCGCCGACCTTCTGTGTCGAGATCGCTCCCGAGAGACCGACCGCCTCGCCGAAGACGACCGTGGTCCGGTTAGCGGCAATGGTCACCGTCAGCGCGGGCGCCTTCGCCGAGAACGCGACCGCGGCGGGGACCACGAAGGCGAGGAGCAACGCGGTTCCGAGAAATCGCCGCACGCCGTTGCTTTTCCCGTCGTGGGCGAGGCAGGAACCGGCGCTTTACGCGACTCTTACATCGGCGGTCGCGAGCTCGACGCGGAAGACGGATCCTCCGCCGCGCCCGGCCTCGACCCAGATCCGTCCGCCCATGTAGCGCAGCAGCTCCCGTGAGATGTAGAGGCCGAGACCGCTGCCGCCCACTCCGCGCGAGAGCTGCGGGTCGAGGCGATAGAACTTCTCGAAGACTCGCTCGCGCTCCCGGGCGGGAATGCCGATTCCCTGATCGCTGACCGAGAGGCGCACGCGACCGTCCGAGCCCTCGACGACGACCTCGACGCGGCCGCCCTCCGGCGAATACTTGACCGCGTTGTCGAGTAGGTTGGTGAGCACCTGGCGGATCTTGTCGCGGTCGCCGACGGCCGGCGGCACGGGGCCCTTCACCCGCAGAATCACGGAGAGGCGCGACCCCGCCTGTGCCCGCGCGGCCTCGACGGCCTCCCGAGCCACCTCCTCGGCCGCGACGGGCTCGTCCCTGAGGGCGGCATGACCGCGACCGAGCTCGCTCGCCAGCAGGATCTCGTCGGCGAGCCTTCCCAGCCGGCTCGACTGCTCGGCGACGATCGCGAGCAGGCTCTCGCGCGTCGCCTCGTCCAGCCCCTCCCGCTGTCGTAGCGTCGCAGCAGCCCCGTGAATCGACGCAAGCGGCGTCCGCAGCTCGTGCGAGACGGTCGTGACCAGGTCCGAACGCATCTCCTCGAGCCGCCGCTCCTCCGTGAGATCGCGGAACGCGTACACCGTCCCGTCGGAAAACCGCACCGCCGAGACGGAGAGCCAGAGCTCACGACCGCCGACGTCGAGCGGGACCGTCGCGCTCGGGGGAGCGCCGGGATCGCCGGCAGCGAAGTCGCTGACGGGAACGAGTCCCTCGAGCTTCCGCCAGCCGGGAATCGCGTCCCCGACCGGGCGGTCTCGGACCGCCTTCGCGTCCAACCCGGTGATCGCCTCCGCTGCGGGGCTCCACAGGCGGATCCGGCCGGTGTCGTCGACCAGGCAGACGCCGTCGGCGACGTGCTCCAGGACGCGGGCTGCCTGCTCTCGTTCGTGCTTTCCCACCCGCGCTCGGGCGAACGCCGGCGCGACCAGATAGGCGATCACCGCCACGCTCAGCAGCGTGACGAGCCCGGCAAGAAGCACCGCGAGCCGCGCACGGCCCTCGGCGGCGTCGATCGTGTTGCGAGGCGTCAGCGAGACGAGCCGGTACGGGACCGAGATCGACGAAACGGCGCGGAAGTCGCGTCCACCAAGTCGGACGTCGAACGGTCGAACGCGGGCAGTTCGGAGCGTGCCGGCGAGCGCCGCCGGAGCGATCACGCGCCCCCCGCGCGCGAGCACTGCGAGGCGAATGTCGCGTGAGCGAGAGAGACCGGCCGTGGCTCGGAGTCGTCGGACGAACGCCTCGTCGAGCGGAATCGAGACGCGCACCGTTCCGGATGTGCCCCGCTCCCCGCGAACGCGCACGACCCGCGTGAGCGACGGGCGGCGCAACGCAGGTGGGCTTCCGCCAAGCGTGAGGGTGACGCCACGGTGCGAACGGCCGAGGCTCTGGAGCGCGGCCCGATCGTGCTCCGCGAAGGCGCGCGAGACATCCGGTGAGGAAGCGATCTGGACGGCGCGATCCTCAGCGCCTCGCGCGATCTGCTCGTACCCGTTCGCCGCCGCCCGCAGCGACGCGATCAAGCGCCCATCGACCCGCTCGGCCTCCTTGCCCGAGGCGAAGTTCCCGACCGCCCAGATCGCGCCCGCGACGGGCAGCACGAGCACGACGAACGGGAGCACCAGCCGGATCGGCACGCGAAGGTCGCGCATCCGGGCCACAGGCGCTGCGGCGAGGCGGATGCCTGCGGTCACTTGCCCTTGGGCGGCTTCGCCTTCGGGTCCGAGGCCGGACCGGCGCCGTCCGGCGCGGTGGGACCAGGAACCAGAAGGCCGGCCGGGACGGGCGCCGGCGGCGGCGGCGCCGGGTGCGATGCCGGGGGCGGAGGCGCGGGCGGGGGCGGAGG
>JBKOYJ010000098.1:0-17577 GCA_046725345.1 Actinomycetota bacterium
CGTCATCGAGTGGGCCTGGGAAAGGTTCGACGCGCAGACGGCCGACTGGTGCTTCGCGCGCCTCGGGCCGCCAGACCAGGCAGGTGGCTGGCTCCATCGCCGCCGCGACGACTGGCGCGCCTCAGCTCACGACTGGACGACGTATTTGCGTGAGTGGGCGGACCGAGAAGGGCTGCACCGTGGCGACCTGCTCGTGCGGCTGTTGGACGAGCGGCTCGAACGGCAACTGCTCACGTGCGGCCCCTACTTCTTCCCCCATCTCGCCGACACGACCGAGGCGGATGAGCAGAACGCAATCGATGCCGGCGAGATCCAAGCAATCCGCATCGATTGGGTCGGGACGCTGCAATAGCCAAGCCTCAGCGCCGGCACAGAGCAAGATCGTGACAGTGGACGGGGCGGCCTCCACCTATCGTTCGAGGCCGTGAGTGGCGCGATGGAAACCAAGCCGGCGTCGGCGATGATCGAGGCTCTCGCGGCAGAGGGCCCCTTTCCCGAGCTCGCGGACAAGCTGATGCTGTTCGGCCGCCTCGTCGGCAGCTGGGACATCGTCGGACGTTACTTCGACGAGGACGGCAACGTCACGCGCGAGCAGACGGGCGAGTGGCACTTCGGTTGGGTGCTCGAAGGGCGGGTCATCCAGGACGTGATCATCGCGCCACCGCGCAACGGGCGCGAGCCCGGGCAGCAGTCGAAGGCATACGACACGGCGATTCGCGCGTACGACCCCAAGATCGACGCGTGGCGGGTCGCAGTCGTCGCTCCGATCTATGGTGCCGCCGTGAACCTGATCGCTCGCGAGCACGAGGACGAGATCTGGCTCGAGGGACGCGCACCTGACAACGGCCTGATTCGCTGGACCTTCTCCGAGTTCAGCGACGAGCGTGTCCGCTGGCAAGGCTTCGCCTCGAGTGACGAAGGTCGGACGTGGGTCCGCGAAGAGGAGATCATCCTGCGGCGTCATGGCTGAACATCAGTCGTCGCGGGTTTTGTTCGACAGCCCGCTCGTCCGAATCTTCAATGTGATTTGTCGAGCGCCTCGGTCGGGTTATGGCTCGATGGAGCTCAATGGAGTACCCCAGATCGGGCTTCCCCGGCGCGGCGTGTTCGTCGTCGAACGGCGCGGCGAACCGATAGTCGTCGACACGAATACGGCGCTCCTCCTCGGTCGCGACGACGAATATCGCGTCAGCCATCCGATGAGCGGCGGCGATGAGGGCACCGTCCTCGTTGTTCCACCCGATCTGCTCGAGGACGCAATCGGCGGCGTCGGAGGACGGGTTGGCAGCCTGCGCCCGCGCGATCGCCTCGCAGTTTGTCTCGTGACTCGAGCGCTTACGGAAGGGGAACCCGATCAACTCGAGGCAGAGGACATGAGTCTGCTGCTGCTGTCCTCGCTGTCTCCCGCGTTCAGCTACCGCATGGCCGAGAACGGGTGCCGTCTGGGACCGGCGCAGCGGTTTCGTATCGAGCAGGCACGGGCGCTCCTCGCGAGCTCACCGGCGACCCGCTGGAATCTCGATCGGCTCGGCTGGGCGCTGCGCTGCTCGCCATTCCACCTTGCGCGCCAGTTCCGGGCCGCGACCGGCGAGACGATCTCCCGCTACATCTTGCGGTTGCGCTTGGGCATAGCGATCGAGCGGCTGGCCGGAGGCGAGCGCGATATCGCCGCCTTGGCGGTCGAGACCGGCTTCACGCACCACAGCCATTTCAGCGCACGCTTTCGAAGCGCCTTCGGTATCACGCCGGCGCAGGCGCGCGAGATGCTGACGAAGCACAAGCTGGACGAGCTTCGCAGCCTCTAATGACCGTAGGGCGCAAGGTCGGTGATTCGCCTCTTCCGCTTCCGTTTCTCGACCAACGTCGAGCGCGTGACGCTGGCGCTCGCGTACAAGCGCCTCGACGTCGAGTCGATCTGGGTCGACCCCGGCAACCGCAGTCCGATCGAGGAGGTGAGCGGCCAGCGGCTGGTGCCGGTGATCGTCGACGACGGACGCGTCGTCTTCGACTCCACCGCGATCCTCCGTTACCTCGAGGAGCGCTACCCCGATCCGCCGCTGTATCCGCGCGAGGAAACGCGGCGCGCCGAGACGGACATCTACATCGACTGGTTCAACCGCGTCTGCAAGCGGCCGACGAACGAGATCGAGGCCGAGCTGCTGGCCGAGAGCACGGATCACCGACGAATCGAAGAGCAGGCGGCATGGATGGCGACCAACCTCGACTTCCACGAACGACTGTTAATCGCGCGCGACTACCTCTTCGGCGCCGACTTCTCGGCCGCCGACTGTGCCGCCTTCCCCTTCCTCAAGTACGCGCGCGCGCGCGAGCCGGAGACGACGAGCTCTTCCACCGCATCCTCGATCAGCACCAGTCCGCCGCAGGCCGCCCGCGCCTTGAGGCCTGGATCCGCAGGATCGACAAGCGGCCGCGCGTCTGAGAAGCCGGCCGCTACCTATGTGGCGCACGAGCAGCCGAGCCATCGCGGCCCGGGCCTGAACGCGATCGGATGCTCTGACAAAACGACCAGCTTGCCGCTACGAAACGGCGCCCTACTTTCGTGAGCAGCGACAGCACGGCGGTCCCGAGGTAGCGGCTGCGCGGGATCACCTGCCACACACGCCGCCACTTCGCCTTCGCCCTCCTTACACCGACTCCGAACGTCGCGGAGTCAATGCCTTCCCCTGACATCGTGACGCTCGATCGCGTCAACCCGTATCTGGGCTGGGAACGGCTCAGGTCGAGGGAGAGCTCGACCTAATCAGCTGCTAGGTCGCACGCATACTCGAGCGCAGCGTCCCAGGACATCGCCGTGCCCTCTTCCCACGCGCAATCGGCAAGCTCCTGACCGAGCTCTTCGCGGGCCCGGTCGAAGTGCCGGTCGAGGAGGTCAACCCACCAGCCGACGACCGAGATGTCGATGCCCAGCTCGTCGAACTTGCCATAGCTCGCGGCGGCGAGCCGAAGTGCGCGTACCGATCGCGAACGGCCTGCGGCCGACATCGCGATGCCCTGGACCTCACCTGCCATTCTGCCCTGGTCTCCGAGCTCGATCGCCAGCTCGAGTGCGGCGCGATACCGCTCTTCCGCGGCATCGTAGTGACCGCGCATGAGCGCGCAATCGGCGAAGAAGTGATTGACGTGATGGGCGGCACGAACGTCGCCGAGCGCCTCCGCCCGTGCCAGGACGTCGGCGCAGCGGGGTTCCACGACATCGACGGCGCCGGTGGTGATCAAGGCGTGGAGCAGATTCACCTCGGCGCGGTTGACGAGATAAGGGTCCCCGAGCTGGTTGCGGACATCGAGCGCACGCTCCATGGACGCCACCGCGCGGGCGTCACCGACCATGAAGTGTGCCCAGCCCTCGTGCTCGAGCACGGCTGACACCTCCCGTAGGTCGCCGGCAAGACGAAACAGGCGCTCGGCCTCTTCGAGGTACGCCAGCGCCTCGTCCCGGTCGCCCGCAGTCGCCGCAACCTCTCCCGCAGCGAGCAGGGCGCGCGCCCGCACGACGCCCTCACCGGGGTGGAGACGGAGCGCATCGGCGAGTCGTTCGCGGCCTTCGGCGTAATGCGAGTGCACGCGCCAGAACCAGCCGAGCGCCGACGCAAGCCGGAAATGCCTCTCAGGGTCAGCCTCTCGCAGCCAGCCCAGCGCCGCCCGCAGGTTGTCATGCTCCCGCTCCAGCTCCGCGGCGAACTCGGCCTCCCCCTCCCAGCGCCCAGGGTAGATCGCCTCCGCTCGCGCAAGAAAGTGCTCGGCATGCCGATTGCGAATCTCGGTTTCTCTCGAGCTTTCGCCGAGACGACCGAGCGCATACTCACGAATCGTCTCGAGCATCTCGAACCGATCTGCATCGTGTCTCAGCAGGTTCTTCTCGACCAGGGAGCCGAGCGACACAAGATCCGCCGCGCACACGGCTTCCGCGGTCTCGAGTGTGAAGCCGCCGTTGAAGACGGCCAGGTCGGCGAAAAGCGCCCGCTCCTCTTGGCTGAGCAGCTCGTGGCTCCACTCGATCGTGTCGCGCAGCGTTTGCTGACGAGCCGGAAGATCGCGGGCACCTCCGGTGAGGAGCTTCAACCGATCGGCCAGGCGGGTCAGCATCGCTTCCGGCGTCAGCAGCGTGACCCGCGCCGCAGCGAGCTCGACTGCGAGCGGCAGGCCGTCGAGCCGACGACAGATCGCGTAAACGGACGGCTCGTTGTCGGCAGTCAGCGTGAAATCCGGCTTCACCGCCCGAGCCCGCTCGAGGAAGAGCGTCACCGCGTCGCTCTCGGGAAGGGGTGACACCGGGTAGACGTGCTCGGCCGACAGCCGCAGGGACGCGCGGCTCGTCACGAGGGCCTTCACGTGCGGCGCCCCGGCGAGCAGCGCCGCCACGCTCGGCGCCGCCTCGAGGACCTGCTCGAAGTTGTCGAGCACGAGCAGCAGGCGCCTCTCCCGCAGATATCCGTCCAGCGTCTGCATCGCGCTCAGCGAAAAGGTCTGCTCGATCGCCGGGACGACGAGGGATTGATCGGCGACCGCTGCCAGGGACACAAAGAACACTCCATGCTCGAAGTCCCCCGTAGCATCGCCGGCAGCCTGCACGGCGAGGCGTGTCTTGCCGCTTCCGCCGGCGCCTGTAAGCGTCAGCAGACGAACGTCGTCTCGGCGGAGCAAGGCGGACACGGCCGCGAGCTCTTCGGTGCGACCGATTAACGGCGTCGGCTGCGGCGGAAGGTTGTCGGGCGAAGCCGCAAGCGTCGTGAGCGGCGCGAACGTACGCCGCATGCCTTCTCCGACGAGCTGATAGAGCCGCTGAGGCTCGCTCAGATCCTTTAGTCGATGGTCACCGAGGTCGACGAGCTCAACCTCGTCGCAAACTAGGTCGCGCGTCGTCTGCGAAAGAAGCACCTGGCCGCCGTGCGCCGCGGCGGCGATTCGTGCCGCCCGATGGACGTCCATGCCCACGTATCGCTCTCCCGACAAAGTCGGTTCTCCCGTGTGCAGGCCCATCCGCACGCCCACCTGGGCGCCGTCGGGCCAGTTCCCAGCGGCGAGCGCGCGCTGGCCTGCCGCGGCCGCGCGGACAGCGCCACCGGCGCTCGCGAAGGCCACGAAGAATGCGTCACCCTGGGTGTCGACAACACGGCCGCCGTGAGCCGCAAGCGCATCACCGAGCAAGCGGTGGTGCTCGGCCAGCATGTCGCCATAACCGTCGCCGAGACGCGCGAGCAACCGTGTCGAACCCTCGATGTCGGAAAACAAAAGCGTGACCGTCCCGACCGGAAGCGCGGGCGTCGGAGCACCGGAGTCAGGATCGGCTCTGGACATCGTTTCTCAGACTCGCCCAACGAGTCTAGAACTGGGTCTCGATGCCATCGTGAGTACGTCCACGGCGCGATCCGTCGCTCGCGCCTCAGGAGCGCCTGGACTCGGCTTCAGCGAGGGCGTGCGGGCCGAGTGAGGCTGCCGCGGGGAGTTGACTCAGCTGCAGGCAGTGTGGCGAGGCCACCCCGCTGTCGGACCCGATGCCAACGCAGCACCGCTCAGTCTGCGTAAGCGCGCCAGTTCGGTGCGGGCGCTTTCGCCTTGCGGGACGCTGAGGCAACCAGCCAGTCGACCATCATTCGCTCGCGGCGCGATGTCTTTCATCGCAGGCGCTGAGGCGCTTAACCCTGGCCGTACTCGTCGCGGCGGCGGAACCAGATCCCGGTCTCGTTTCGTCCTTTCGGTGCCCGGTCGAGCCACTGGTACATGCCCCAGAGCGCATCCACGCCGCGGGCGAAAGCCGAGTACGTGTGGTAGACGGCGCCGTCCTCGAGCGCGAACGCGCTCATGCCCGGCGACTCCCGCGTGTACGTCGCAGGGTCGGTTCCGGTCGTGGCCGCGAACTCCGTGAGCCCGGGGCTGGGGTTTTCGAGGACGGGCTTCGTGTCGACCGGTCGGAAGTTGTATTCGACGTTCCCCTCGCGCTGCTGCTCCTCCGTGACCGAGACGTTGAAGTCGAAGTTGAAGTCGCTGCCGTATGAGGACGCCCACGGGAAGCTCCACCCCATGCGGCGCTTGTAGCCCTGCAGCTTCTCGAGCGGCGCACGCGAGACGGCCCACATCGCCACGTCGTGGTTCTCGAGGTGGACGACGAAGCCGCTGAAGCCGTCCGCGATCGCCGAGCACGCCGGACAGCCGGCCGTGTACTCGGGGCCGAACATGAAGTGGTACACCAGGAGCTGCGAGCGTCCCCCGAAGAGGTCCGCGAAGGAAGCGCTGCCATCGTCCGTCTCGAAGCGGTAGTCCTTCTCGATCCTGACCCAGGGAAGGTCCTGTCGCTTCTGGGCCAGCTCGTCGCTGCGCCGGGTCAGCTCCTTCTCCGCGTCCAGCAACTCAAGCCGGGCCGCGAGCCACTCCTCGCGCGTTCCTGTTCTGTGGTTCGTCATTGCTCTCCTCTCCTCGCGCTACATCGGGGGTGTGAGACCGGGGATCGCGGACGGTGCGACGGCGGCGACGATGCCGAGGGCGACGATCGCCGTCGCTAGAGGCACGTCGATGACCGCCGTCGGCGGCAGCAGCTTCTGGGCGAGGGCGACGAGACCGACGGCGGCCATCCACGTGACGCTCATCCCGCCCAGTGCCAGCAGCACGACCATCAGTCCGATGCTCGAGCCAACGCAGTAGCGCCCGAACTCGAAGCCGGAACGGATACTCGCGCGGCAGCGCTCGCGGCAGTGGCGCTTGAGCGACGTCAGCTCGTACACGCCGGCCGCGATCGTCAGGGCGCCGGCCACGGTCGAGCCGTGAGGCCGGTAGAGGGCGTAGACGGCAAGCCCGGCCACCGCCCAGACAACGAGGTACGACCCGACGAAGAACGGAGCGGCGCGTGCCTGGCGGCCGCTGCTGACCGATCTCGCGACCGCAGGAGCCGCGCCGGGCAGCATCATCGCCGCCATCATCGGCACCCAGGCGGCGACGAAGAACGGGAACGATCCGAGCTCGGTCGCCGCGCCCATGTTCATCCCGTCCGTCTGCCGCGCCGTGAGGATCCAGGCGGCAGCGGCGAGCCCCAGCGTCGCCGCGACTGCCGTCGCGCCCGTCCTTGACCTCATGACATGCTCCGTGAGGCTCATGCGGGACGTCCTTCCTGCGGGCCGAGGGCGGGTTCGAACGCGGCTGCGTAGCGCTCGAAGCGCGACTGCCACGCGTCGGGGGCGGGCTCGAGGCCGGCGAGGCGGTCGAGGCAGCTTTCCCAGCCGGCGGCGTTGCGGGCGGCCGCGTGGGCGGGCAGCTCGTCGACGAGGACAAGGCGCGTCCCCTCCTCCTCCGGGGAGAGCTCGAAGCGCAGCCTGTCTTCGCCCCAGGTGAAGGCGAGGAGGTTCGGCTCGTCGACCTCGAGCACCTCGCCCATGAGCGTCAGGTCGATGACCTCGGGCGGGAACGGAAAGGTGATCGTCGCGCCGACCTCCCACCGTCCACCTTCCACGATCACGTCGGAGGGGAACCAGGACCGAAGGTGCTCGCGCTCGGTAAGCGCCTGCCACACGATCGCCGGTGGGTCGGCGAGGTGGCGTTCGAGCCGCACGGCGGGGCGCGCGCGGTCGGTGAGCAGCGTTGCGTCGGTCATGTCTTCCTCCGTCGGTCGAGGTGGTCTTCGAGGCGATCTAGGTGAGTCGTCCAGAGCTCGCGGTAGGAGGCGAGCCAGTGGTCGAGCTCGGCGAGCGGCTCCGGTCGGATGCGGTACAAGCGGCGCTGCGCATCCGGGCGGGCCTCGACGAGCCCGGCGTCCTTGAGGACGCGGAGGTGCTTCGACACCGCCGGCTGGCTGACGCGAAGCTGCTCGACGAGCTCCCCGACGGGCCGCTCGCCGTCGCGGAGCAGGTCGAGGATCGCCAGCCGGCGCGGCTCGGCTAGCACCTGGAGCGCGGGCAGTCCCTCCATCCGGATAAACATGCCATCCCAGTTATATTCCTGTCAAGGCATAGTCGATGGAAGGGCACTCAACGCTCGACGGCGATGCCGAGCGCCGCCCGCGCGCCGGAGCCTCCTGAAGCGAATCGCAAGTGCGCGACCTCAGAGCAGCGCGAGGAGAGCGAAGTAGTCGAGAAGCGGATCGTCCGGGTCGCGGCCGTTGGGGTCGATCAGGTGGGTGCGCACAAGCTCGTGGTTCGGATTGGCCGGCTCGTACAGCGGCGGCGCGCCTGGCTCAGTGAGATCGTCGCCGATGTAGCTCGGGTCATATGGTTCGATGGCGTGCGGCCTGGCCAGGTTCCCCTCCGCCGCCGCGCGCAGCATCTCAAAGCCACGGCGTGGATCGAGGACCATCGGCCCGCCGCCCGGCCCAAGTCGCAGGTGCTCCCGCCATAGCTCCACGCGAAAGTTCCGCGCGTAGCGGCGCGCGCCGCGCACGATCGCGCCGTCGATGACATCGCAGTTGAGCTCGCTGTCGTAGGTCAGGCTCCGGTAGCCCATGTTGGTCGATCCGATGCTCGCCCAGATGTCATCGACGACGATGTTCTTGGCGTGGACGTAGGTGAACTGCCCGCTCCGGTTGCGGAGGTGGAAGATGAGGAGGCGATCGCGTTTGACCTCGTCGCTGAGGCCGTGGGTCAGGAAGGTGATGAAGCGCTTGCGAAGCTCGTAGATGACGCCGTTGGCAAACCTGGGCTCCTCGTCGAGGCGTCGCGGGACGAGGATCGCGACGAAGTCGAGCGGGTTCGCGCCGACCAGCCGCGCCCGTAGGGCCGCAGCGATCGTGTCCGGATCCGCCGGCACGAAGTTGAGAGGGTCTTGGCTAGCCAACAGCGCCTCGTAGTCCTCCGAATCGAACATCGTGAGGTACTGGTCTTCGATGTAAACGAAGCGCCGCGCGCGGCGGATGGCGTTGACCCGCGCGAGGCGCGCACCTGGATCTCCCGCATCCGGATCGGCGAACGGAAAGTGGGGTACCCCGCGAGGCAGCGTCCGATTGACCTGTACGTGGTGAGTCGCCTGCGGGATCGGATCGATCAACTCGGCCGGCGACCGAGCCGGCACATTGGTTCGGCCGTCCAGGGCGGCGTCCGGGTGCGCGTTCCAGCGCTGCCGGAAGTTCGTCTCGACGTCGTCGACTGCCGGGCCCTCGATCATCGTGTGCGTGTCGTGCCACCCGTCGTTAGCGATGTTCCGTCCGCCCTTGGCGCGTTGGTCGCAGTGCAGGTGCTCCTGGCTGTCCCAGCGCCCGAGCGCCAGGTCGATGCCTCCAACGAACGCGAGCCGGCCGTCCCTGTTCTGGACGACGAGCGCCTTCTGGTGATGTGACCCGGTCGTCCGCCCGATGGCGTCGAGGATTGCCTCGCCGCGGCGGCCCGCCTCCGTGCGGTTCACGAAGAGGACCGCCGCGGTGTTGTTGGTTCGGTGGTCGGGCGTCTCCTGTTGCTGACGCCACAGCAAGGTCCGAACATCCACGCCGGCGGCGATCGCCGCCCGCAAGATCCCCATCAGATGCCCGCGGGCTTTGAATGCGCCCGATGTCATCACCGCCTGCTCGTCGTACGCGGGGACCGGATCGGCCTCCGCCGTGAAGTCGGGCAGCCAGAGCTCCGGGCCGAGCTTCCAACCGGCGATGTAGATGCGGTGACCATCGACGTCGGCCAGCGGCGGGCCCTCCGTCGCCGGCAGGCCGCCCTCCTCGACGTCCGTGAAATCGTCGTCGCGGAAAGTCCGGCGGAGCGCGCGGTACACGAGCGAGTAGGTCCGACGCCCGTCGATCAGCGCGGTGACTCTGTTGCCCTCGCTGAACCGCCGCAGGGGCTCCACCGAGGGGCTCGCGGGCGGGATGCGCGCCGGGAACCACTGTTCGAGATTGATCGCGCTGACGACGAGGTAGTCGTCCGCCATCTGTTCGCGCTCCAGCGCCGGATATGAGCGGGGCGCATCCGGCAACGTCCCGAGGCGGACGCCGGGAGCCTCCGGAACGAGGGTGAACTGCCCGATCGCGCGTGGGTCGGCTCCATCGGCGAGGGTCGGTCCGACCCAGAGCCCCGCGGCGTCGGCAGCGACGAAGTCCGTCGCGGTCCCGGTCAAGGGCGGTAGCGCGAAGCGGGCGTTGGGAACGGGGCGGCCGTACTCGTCTCGCCAGTCCAGGATGCGTCGGCGCGGCGTGCGCTTGGGCATCGAGTGATCCCTGACTGCGTCGCGCGACGGGATCAGCGTCTTGTCGACCAGGACCGGCACTTCGACGATGTCCGCGAGCTCCTGGACGCGGCGGAAGAAAAACCCTGGGTCAAAGAGCTGGCCGAGCCGGTCAACCGCGCGGAAGGTCAGTCGCCGCCACGAAACGCCTGCCTCGGGCGGAATCGGTAGCAGACCTGGGTCGCCGGCGGCGGCCTCGCCGATCACGCGGCCGGCACGAGCGAGGATCCGGATCTCGCCGGCGCGGAAGGACTGAACCATCGCGGTCCGTTCGGCAGCGGTGAAGTAGGGGTCCGGGCGCGCCTCGGCGATGAGCGCGACGATGGCGTCGTCCAGCGTGAGGAGATCCACGTTCTCGTACAGAAGGTAGGCGAGGGCTGGGCGGCCGCCGCGGCCCGACTCGGTCAGTTCGACGAAGTAGCTGCCGTCCTCGGCCATCCGATCGAGGCTGCCGCGCAGGGTCGACCAGACCTCGAGCACGAGCGTGGCGTCGGTGACCACGAGCGGCGTGCCGTCGCGCGCGAAGAGCCCCGGCGCCGCCTGACCGGCGGCAACGAAGCGCAGCCAGCCGTGCGTGCAGGCGATGAGCGTCTTGATGTGGAGCGTGAGCTGGGGCCCGTCTGGCGGGTCGTAGGTGTTCGTGGCGCTGTCGTCGATCCAGACGTCCAGGACGTCGCTGCCGTCTGTGCCGAATGTCCGGCCCAGGGCGAAGACGGGTGCACCGCCCGTGACCGGCGCCGGGAATGGAAGTGCCAGCTCGAGGTTGTGGATGTTGCCGGTGAACTCGGGCACCGGTGCGGCCTCGTCAGATCGCCGTGACGTCGAGGATCGGGCCGTCGACCACATGGCCGACGCTGTCGCGCACGCGGACCCGGTACTCGTACGCGGTCCCGGCGACGACGCTTGTGTCCGTGAAGGCGTAGTCGCCCGCGACCGCCCAGGGCGCGAGCGGGCGCCAGAGCGTGCCGTCTGTCCGACGGAGCACCAGGCACTGGAGGTCGGCCTCCGCCGCGGTCCAGCTGAGGCCAACCGAACCGGGCCCGAGCACCGGCGCGGCCCAGGCAGGCGGCGCGGGTGGCGCGGTCTTGGGCAGCTGGACGACGAGCCGCTCCGAGGCCGGCGAGCGATGGCCGCCGGCATCTTCGGCGACGAGCCGGTAGTAGCTGGGACGGCCGGGCGCGGCAGTCGTGTCGACGTGCTGGACGAGGCGGCCCGGGGGACGGTCGCCGCTGGCGAGCTCCGTCACGGACGTCACGGCGCCCGTCGCATCGCGGGTCACGACCACCCCGGTCACGCTGCCACCACCCTCGTCTTGCGGCGCGGTGAACAGGGGCGTCATCGACCGGACATCCTCCGCCTTCCCCGCGTCATCGGCGCGGTAGAGCCGGTAGCCGCGCAGCCCCGAGGCAGCATTGGGCACCCAGCGGAGCGCCACGCCACCGGCCGCGGGGAACGCGACCTCTGCCCAGGCGGGGGGCGCGGGCGGGATGCCGGGCAGGTCGACGACGACGCAGGTCGCGTCCGACGCCGGGGGCCAGGGCGCCAGATTGCCGGCTTGATCGACCGCCCGGACCCGGTAGACGAAGCGGTTCCGGACGGCACCTGGAAGGGCGTCGCGATGGCGAGTCGGCCCCGCGCGGCCCGGGATCGGCGCTGCCGTCACGAGGCGGAACGCCTCGATGTTCGTCGGATCGAGCGCGAGTTGCTGCAGCTGGAGCCGCTGCTCGTCGTCGGTCAGTGCCCGGTGGTCCGCGAGGTCGACTCCCGCCTCATCGAGCAGGTCGAGGTCGCCGGCGCGGTAGACCTGGTAGCCGATTCCGGCCGCCCCTGTCCACTCGACGGTGAACCACGACGTGCCGTGGTAGTCCGCGGTCGTTGCGTAATTGACGGGCGGATAGACGATCGCCGGCACGGTCGGCGGCGTCCGGTGAATCGCCACGATCGACACGGGCGGCGCGATCCGGCCTTCGTTGCCGGCATCGTCGACGCAGCCGATCCCGAACGTCCCGACGGCGCGCGGTCGCTCGAGCGTCGGTGCGAGAGTGATGCCGCGAAGCCTCATCTGGTAGTGCGAGTGAACCTGCCCGTCTAGGGGCTCGAGGACGCGGGTCACCTCGACATCATCGGGGGTGAGTCCGTCGGGCAGCGGGCCGCGCAGGGTGCCGTCGGCGGCGACGCGCAGGGCGCGCGGCGATGCGGTCGCGTCGACCAGGAACCCCTCCCAATGTGCCGGCCGCTCGAACGTGCGGAAGGCTGGGTACGGCGCGCGCGCCGCTTGGGCGAAGGTAGGAGACGTCCCGCGGCCGAGTCGGAACGCGCAGGAGCCTACGAGCGGCGGCGCGGCGGGGTTTGCCTTCACCCTGAACGCGAGCGTGCCGGCGACCGTGGCGATTGTGACGATCGGGCACTCCTCTCCCTCACTCCGGAGCGCACCCAGGTCGACGCCACTCTGAGGGACGGGGAAGTCGGGACCGACGGGAGCCATGTCGGTCGTCACGTCGTACTCCCCCGGCGCGGCCTCCGTCACGCTCTCGATCCGGCCCAGGACGTGGTTGAGCGAGCCCGGCCGGTAGTAGAGGCGGAACTCGTCGAGATCCGGGAACTGGAGCTGCCGGCTGGCCGGCCAGATCCAGCGGACGGCCACGGCAGCCCGGCGCGGGTCGCCCGTGGGGACATCGCGATTCGCCCATACGAGCAGGACGCTTCCGGCCCGGTCCGGATCATCCGGGTCGACGTACTCGGCCGCGAGGTTGAGCGGGGGACCCGGTGCCACCTCGTCCGTGACAATCACTGAGGCGGGCGCCGACGGGCCGCTCGTCCGGCCGAAGAGATCGCGCCCCAACACGCGGTAGTGGAACGTTCCGTAGCCCGGGCCGCGGTCGACGAAGTAGCCGCTCGGGAACCGCGGCTCGCCCTCCTCGGGATCGGCGATCATCGCCGGCACGACCTCCGGATCGCCTCCGGACTCGAATGCACGTCGGGTGACGAGCTCGTACGGCCCGGTGTCGGCCGCGTCGACGTCGGTCCGCTCGACGAGGTAGGCGATTGGGCTCCGGACGGTGTCGGTCAGGTCGCAGACCGATGGCCGGCGCCAGTTCACGGTGACGTCCATCTCGAACGGATTGAGGACGCCGTCGGGAGTGAGGTGGGCGGCGCCGGGACGGGCGGTTGCCGCCACGTTCGTCGGGGCGGGTAGCGCGGGCTGCGTCTCGGGTCCGCGGTCGTAGACCACCCAGCAGAGGCGCCGCTTCTCACCGTCAATCGGCCACGTCGCCTCGATCTTGTAGTCGTATCGCGCCGTCTCGTCGTCCGGTCGGTGCACCCAGTACAGCCCGAGCACACGTGCGAAGTACGGGTCGGCCGCCGCCGTCAGCGCGTCGCGGACGACGTCGTAGCGCCAGCTCGTGCCGTCGTGCGGATCGTCGGACGCGAGGCGTGTGACGAACTGTCCGCCGCTGCCGAGCGCCTGCTCCAACGAGGCGCGAAGCTCGTCGAAATCCGGGCCCAGCAGACGTGCCTCGAGCTCGGCCCGTCGCGGGGCTTTCGGCGGCAGGTCCGCCTCCTCGGGCAGGCGGCGGAGGGCAACGTCCCGCGCGTCGCCGTCCTCGAGGCTGCACGGGTATGCGGGGGCGTCCTCGACGGGCAGGCAGATGGGCCCCCTGAGCCGCTTCCAGTCCCGCCCGCACTCATCCGGCGCGATCGGGCTCCACAGGGCGCCGACGAGGATCGCGTCACAGCCGGAGACCTGGACCTCGTCGATCGCGTCCGCCTCAACGGTGAGCTGGAATGGCGCGCACTCCGCCGCGGCGGGATGGAACCCGACCTCGCGCAGGCGCTCGAGGGCAGCGGCGCGGTCCTCCCGCAGCAGGGCTGTCAGGGTCAGCCCGCCGGTGCGTCGCCCATGCAGGTGGCGCCCCGGCAGCACGACCTCGGCGCCGGCCAGCGCGGTCAGCCGATCGGCGACGCCCGGCTCGAAGATCCGGCGGAGGCACGACCCCAGGCCGACCGCCGCGCAGTCCGCGACGCGTCCGGCATGCCGCGCGCGCACGGACACCGCGCCCCGCTCCTCGATCCCAAAGACGGTGACCTGGCGCACAGGCGACGGCGGGACCCCGAAGCTCGGTCGGAACCGAAGCACGAGCGGCGACGAGCTCAGGTCTAGCCCGATCTGGTCGCAGCGCCGGCCGGGCGCAAGGCGATCGCCATCCGCCCGGTGGACGGTCACGCCATCCTCGACACCCGCGGGCGCAGGCTGCCCCTCGAGCTGCTGGGCCAATGACGCGAACGACACCTTTCGCAGGTCCTTGCGAGCGGCCTGGCGGAACCAAAGGGTGAAGCCCTCGGGCGGGAACCCGAGCTCCGGATCGAACGACCAGCGGAGATGGACACCGTTCTGGGCCTCAGGGTCGCCGAGGAAGCCGGCTCCGGTTAGTGTCAGCCGCGGGTCCTGGAGGAGGTGCTGTGCCACGTCAGGCCTCGGGGTCCACGATCGGGGCCGGGGCGACGGGCACCACGAAGCTCCAGGTTGCCGACTCATCTGAGCTGTCACCGTGCCGGCTGAGGTCGGGCAAACCGGCCACGCCCGTGAGGCGGTACGTCGCCTCCAGCCGGTAGTTGCCGGTTGCGAGCGGGACCGGCTGTCCTGCGGGGTCGACCGCGATGAGCAGTGCGCGCGCGCCGTCGAGGGAGCGGACGAGCCGGTGGCCCACGTCGCGCCACGTCACGACCGTTCTGGGTCCGAACGGGGTCTGGACGACGCGGATTCTCTTGCGCTTGAGCGCGAGCAGGGTCCGGTCGGTCGCGAAGAGGGGCTCGGGGCTCACGATGCTCAGGGCACGAGCCTCGAAGGCGGCGGGCTCGCTCCACTGGATCGTGACTTCGGGCCGCTCCGGGAGCGTCCGGATCGGATAGCCCAGGTCGGTCTGCCAGATCGCCCGCCAAGCCTCGTCCTCCAGCCCGCGGTCGGCGACCAGCCCCAGCCGCCCCGCGACGGCGCCCCAGTCGACGCTCGCCGGAAGGCGCTCGTGCCACGGCAGCGCTCGGAGATCGGCGAGGTGCTGAGCGAACGTGCGGTAACGGCTCGTGACAAAACTCCAGCGGTAGACGGGCGCGGGCACGCCACCGCCGCTGACGCGAATCTCATACGCGGTCGACGTCGCGAGGCGCGTCCGGTATGTGGTCTCGTCGAAGCCGGCGATGGTGTCGAGGTCGACGACCACGCAGTCCACCGCTTCGAGCCGGTCGACCAGGATGGACGTCTCGTTCGTGATGGCCGGTGTCACCGTTCGGCTTCGGGTGACCTCAGGCTCGACGTGCTGCCCACCTGCCGTGAAGAGGTCGGCCGTGAGCAGCCCGCCGGCCTTTTGGTACATCGCCTCGACGTAGGGCTGGTTGTAGGTGATCTTGAGGTCGTAGTCGGCGTAGAAGGGCCGCGCCCCGTCGCCCGGTGCCACAGAGGCCACGTATGGCGTGAGGTCCGCCGGTGCACCGCCCGTTGACGCGGTCAACACCTCGGTCGTGGTGCCGCGGTCGTCCCAGGTGCCGTCGAGGGCTGCGGCACTTTCGGTCCTGATGTCGAGCTCGATGCGGTACGTCGCGTTGGGCTCGTGAACGAGGTGCGCGCCGAACCGGTCGTCGTTGGTCTCGGGCTGGTCGACCGTCAGCGGGCCGAGCACGTGGAGCCAGCGCAGCCGCTGGGCGCGCGCGTCGGCGTCGTTCGAGACGGCGCCGACGGTCGTGTAGCAGAATTGCGACAGGGCGTAGAACCTGCCGCGGTCGCGCTCGGGTCCGCCTCGCGCCTGGACTCGAATGATGACCCGGTCGAACGGCTTCGCCTCCGATTCGATCTCGAACTCCGGTCCGTCGGCCACAACGGCCGCGACGACTTCGTCGTCGATGAGGGCCTCGACGATCAGGAACGTGAGGTCCTTGTTGTGCTCGACTCGGCCGCGGGCGTGAACGCTCTGCGGCAGGTCGATGCTGGCACCGGAGACGATCACGCCGTCGGCGACCGGACCGGAGGTCGTCTCCTGGCCGTCCTTGCCGCCGAGGAACGTCGTGCGGGCGAGGCGAAGGACATGCTCCATGGCGTCAGTGCCGCCGGCGTCGATGATCGCGAGCGGTACCTGCACGAATTCGCCGGCCTGATCCTCGACCTTGTCCCCACGGGCGGCACTCGGCCACGGCGTGAATACCACGGGGCCGTACGCAGGATCGGGGCGGTACCGAAGCTCCGGCTGCTTCACACCGAGCGGCACGAGATCGAAGTCGACGCAGCGCTCGGTCGGCGGCAGCGTCCCGCATGGCCAGCGCGTGTAGGTCTCGAACAGCAGGTCCGCCCACGAGCGGCGTTCGGTGCGGCCGGGCCAGGCGAGGTTCCCGGCCGCCGGGAACGGCGTCAGCCCCCAAAGGACGAGGCTCTCCGCCTGCGGACCGTTCGCGTCGCCGTGCCCGAGGGTCCACTGGCCGAACAGGTCCTCGGAGGCATCGTGTGGCGAGCCTGCTGCGGGGGTGACGCGGACCCGAACCGCCTCCAACGTGTAGCGGTAGTAGACGTCGCCGACGCGGTCCGGGTGTGCAAGGTCCACGGGCGTCGGCGCTCCGACCCATGTCGACCGCATCGGACGCTGGAAGGTGATCGTCACCCGGCCGTCGAGGGGCATCGACACGTTGGCGACGGCGCCGGTCTCGCGCTCGTAGAACCGCTCCCCCACCACGCTGTAGCCCGGGCTGACACTCGCCCCGTCGACGAGCGGCGTGATCGGCGGCGGCATCCCGCTCGCGTCACCCCACTCGAACGGGATGTCCTTCTTGATGTCCGGCAGCGGCCACGGCAGGCCAAGCTTGATCTGGACCTTGCCGCCCAGGAACTCGTCGTCGCCGTCCACCGGTGCTTCGAGCGCGAGCAGCGCATCGAGCATCAACTCAAAGCCGATGCCGAAGACCTTGACGCTGGCCTCGCCGTGCAGCGACACCTCGGCGAGGATGTAGAACGGGCTGAACGAGAGCGCGACGTCCCCAGCGACCCAGACCGCCAGCACGCCGCGGACCGGACCCCACTTCCCCCGCTTGTCGATGCCGGTGCGGTAGCCGACCGCAAGCGCAGTCCCCGGGAACGTCCGCTCGGCGAGCTCCAGGTCCGATCCGCTGATGACGAGGTACGCGTCCCAGTCGAGCAGCCTCAGTGCATTTGCCCTGACCCGCCGGCTGATTGGCTCGGGCCAGCCGATTGCCAGGTGCCAGTCGCCCGGTCGGTGGCCGTAGAACACCTCCCCGGCCGCGTGGACGTCCAGCAGCAGTCCGGACTCCGGAAGCTTGTAGTCGACCTCGAGAGCCAGCAGGAAGTCGCCCTGGTCGAAGTCGAGGGCCATCAGCCCGCGGATCGTCGTCGAGCGTGGAGGACCCGAATGCGGCTCCCTGGTCTTGAGGATC
>JBKOYJ010000105.1:0-20343 GCA_046725345.1 Actinomycetota bacterium
AGGGGCCGCCCGTAACCCTGCCCGCCTGTCACGGCCCAGCGGATGAACTGGCGGAGCGCCGGAGCGTTGCTTGTCTTCAGCGGCACGATCGCGTACGTGAAGGTGCAGATCGGGTAGGCGATCTTTGCGTTCCGGCCCTTCGCCTTCGGAGGGGCGACGATCGAGATCGCGTTCGACTTCGGCACCTTCGTGATCGTGGTTCCCGCGGCGCGGATCGCCTTCAGTCCCGGAAGCGCGTACACGCCGAAGGCGTTCTGCACCGCCATGAACTTGAGGTGGTTCTTGAGCGAGTAGGCAACGTCGACGTACGTGAGCGCGCCGTTCGTGCGCGAGACGACCGCCGCGACGCCCGAGCTCCGTGCCGCGCCCACGCCGGTCGGCCAGTTGACGCTCGTGCTGTTTCCGACCTTGCGGCGGAACTCCGGGCTGACCTTCGACAGGTACTCGGTGAAGTTGAAGGTCGTGCCGCTGCCGTCGCTGCGGAAGACCGGCGTGATGTCGGTCGCGGGAATGCTCGCGCCCTTGTTGAGCGCGCGGATCCGCGGGTCGTTCCAGCGCTTGATCTTGCCCAGGTAGATGTCGGCGAGGACCTTGCCGGTGATCTTGATGCGGGCCGGGCCGCCCGCGAGGTTGTAAGCGACCGAGGTCGCAGACAGCGCCCACGGGATCTGGACGCAGGCCTTGCAGGCGCGGAACTCGTCGGCGGTCAGCGGCGCGTCGCTCGCGCCGAAGTCGACGTTCCGGTTCGTGATCGCGGCGATCCCGCCGCCGCTTCCGATCGGGTTGTAGGTGACGTCGACGCCCTTCGCCTTCTTGTATGCGGGGACCCACTGGGCGACTAGCGGGGCGACGAACGACGACCCTGCGCCTCTCAGCTCCGTCGCGCTCGAGCGGGCCTGTGCGACGCCTGTCGCGGCGATCGCAGCGCCGAGCAGCAACGCTGCGAGGACTCCCCTCCGTCTCATCGAGCTCCTTTCGCGGTCGGTATGACCGCGACGCTAGTGCCGCCCCTCGCGCGCGTGGGCAAGGGGGTCGTTAACGCCTGGAGTCGATCTGGTTAAAGGCGCCAACCGGAACGGTCTCTAAGCCAGCACGGCTGCAATGACGTACGCGGCGTAGAGCGCGACGAGGGCCGCTCCGTCGACGCGGCCCAGGCCGCTGCGCACGGCCAGCAGCGCGCACAGCATGAGCGTCGCTGCGAAGGCCACGGGCAGGTGCAGGAACCGCGTCTCGTCGTCGAGCGGGAGCGGACGGACGAGCGCGATCACGCCCGCGTTCAGCGCGATGAAGTGGACGATCGTCCCGACCACGTTCGCGATCGCGACGTCGCTGCGGCCCCGGCGCGCCGGGACGGCGACGCGGATGACCTCCTCAGCCTCCACGCTTGCCGCCACCACGGTGTTGCCGAGCAGCGTGTCCGAGACGGCGAGCCCCGCCGCCGACTTACGGACGCCCTCGGCGAGCAGATCCCCGCCGGCCGTCAGGATCGCGAGTCCGCCGACAAGGCGGGCGAACGCTCCCCGCCGGGGTGCTGGCTGGTGCTCCTCGGCCGGCGGAGCCGAGCGCGCGAGCCCGACGAGCGCGACGACGAACCAGACGAGCAGGACGACGGCGTCGACTCGTGAGAGCTCGCCGTCGAGCCCGAGCGCGAGGGCCGGAACCGGCGCAGCAGCCGTCCAGAGGAGCGCCCCCACGGGCACCCCGCCTTCCAGCGGGCGCACGAGCGCGGCGAGGCCGGCGACGCCGAGTGCCAGAAACGTCGTTCCGCCGAGGAACGTCCCTGCAGCGGCGCCGGGGAGGCCCTTCAGGTTCGCGGCGATGCCGGCGACGATGTTCTCCGTCTCGAGGCCGGAGACGACCACCGTCAGCGCGAACGGCGCGACTCGCAGTCGCGAGGCGACGCCGAGGAGACCTGCGAAGAAGAGCTCGGCGCCGGCGACGACCACCGCGACGCCCGCGGCGAGGAGCGCCAGGCCCGTCAGGCCGGACACTGGGGCTACGGAGGCGGGCCGACCGGTGCGAGCGCAGCGCGCGTCTGGATGCGGCGCGCCCAAAACGCGGCGGCGGCGACTGCGCCCGCGATCAGGAAGACGACAAAGGCGCCGCCCGGCAGCCGCGTCAGGAGCTCCATCGCCGCCCCCACGAGGCCGGCGCACGGAATCGTCATCACCCAGGCGAGCAGGATGTTGCCCGCGACGCCCCAGCGAACGGCCGAGAATCTTCGCGTCGCTCCGGCCCCCAGCACCGAGCCCGAGATCGTGTGCGTGGTCGAGACGGGATAGCCGAGATGGGCGGTCGCCCACAGGATCGCGGCTGTCGCCGTCTGCGCCGAGAAGCCCTGCGGGGGATCGATCTTGGCGATGCGCTGCCCGAGCGTCTTGATGATTCGCCAGCCGCCGGCGTAGGTCCCTGCGCCCATCGCGATCGCCGCGCTGACGATCACCCACGTCGGGACGTCGAACTCGTCCGCGCGAAGATGGCCCGACGCGATCAACGCCAGCGTGATGATGCCCATCGTCTTCTGGGCGTCGTTCGTCCCGTGCGTGAGCGCCACGAATGCCCCCGACACGAGCTGGAGCCGCCGGAAGACCTTGTTCACCGTTCCCGGTGCCCGGCGGCGAACGATCCACGTGACGGCGATCATCAGCGCGAACGCCGACACCACCCCGAGCACCGGCGCGACCAGCGACGGGATGGCGACCTTCTCGACGATGCCGTGCCACTGAATGACGTCGAATCCGGCGGCGGCGACGGCCGACCCCGCCACGCCGCCGATGAGCGCGTGGCTCGAGCTCGAGGGAAGCCCGAGGTACCAGGTGATCAAGTTCCAGGTGATGGCGCCGACCAGCCCCGCGAGCACGATGTCGAGGGTGATCACGTCGGCGTCGACAATCCCCGTGGCGACCGTGGCGGCGACCTTCAGCGAGATGAAGGCGCCGACGACGTTGAACACCGCAGCCGAGAGGACCGCCACGCGCGGGGAGAGCGCGCGAGTCGAGACGCTCGTCGCAATCGAGTTCGCGCTGTCGTGGAAGCCGTTCGTGAAGTCGAAGAAGAGCGCGACCGCGACGACGGCGACCAGCGTCAGGTCGTCCACCTAAGGCGCTCGCTTGCGACGCCGAGTCTCAGCGCGCCGGGCTTCGCCCGGCGCGCGTCTGAACCGACCGGTCGACACGATGGGATCGAGCACCCCGGCTGGAACCCTTACGCGTTCTTGACGACGATGTTTCCGAGCACGTTCGCCACCGTCTCGCAGGCGTCGAGCGCGTCCTCGAGAGCCTCGAAGATGTCCTTCCAGCGGATCACGACGAGCGGGTCGATGCGCGAGTCCTGGAAGAGCGAGCCGATCGCTTCGCGAACGACCCGATCACCTTCGTCCTCCATCCGCTTGACCTCGACCAGCGCTTCCTGGACGCCGCGCATGCCCTTCAGGCTCGAGAGCGCTATGGACAGCTGCTCGACCGCCCCGACGAGGATCCGGCACTGCTCGAGCGCCTGGCGCGCCGGTTGCTCGACGGCGTAGAGCTCGAGCAGGTCTGAGGCCTCGTCGATGTGGTCGACGACGTCGTCGATTGCCGTGGCGAGCTGGTAGATGTCCTCGCGGTCGAAGGGCGTCACGTACTGCGTGTTGAGGAGCTGCACGAGATCGTGCGTGATCTGGTCCCCCGCGCTCTCGATCGTCTTGACGTCGGCCTGCGAGACCGAGGAGGAGGGGTACTCGCGGAACCGTGTCTCGGCCTTCTGAGCCGCCTCGAGTGCGTTTGTCCCGGCTCGCGCGAAGAGGTCGTAGAACGCGCTCGTCCGCGGGGTGAGTGCGAGCCGCACGACCGCGGGATGCTACAAGCGCAAGCGGCCGAAGGGCCGCTTGCGCTAACGCTGTTCTTCGACGAGGCCCTTCAGGCGCTCGAGGTCGGCCACGAGCTTGCGCTCCGCGGCGCGTCCAGCGACTGCGGAGAGGAAGCGGCGGCCGCGCCCCTTCAGCTCCGTCTGGACCGTTCCCGTCAGGCGTGTTCCGCCGTCGGCCGGCTCGAGGTCGTATGCGAGAACGGTCGTGAACGCGCGTCCCTCGGCGCGCGCGGCCAGCCTCTCGGCGGGGACGAGCTCGACGATCTCGGACTCGACGTCCCACGTCCGGCCCGCCTGCTCGACGCGCTGCCGTGAGCGGGACCCGACTCGCGGCTCGTCGTCGAGCGGCGTGAAGTCGACGAGGCCGCCGATCCAGCGTTTCATCAGCGGCGCCTCGAGGAGATACGGAAACACCTCCCCTGGCGGGCGCGCGATCTCGACCGTGTGCTTCGCCTGGCTCACGCTAAGGGCGGCGCGGCACTATACGCAGGTGGACTTCTCGCTCAGCGCCGAGCAGCGCGAGATCCAGGACCTGGCCCGCGAAGTCGCGCAGAGCGAGATCGAGCCCAACGCTGCCGCCTGGGACCGGGAGCATCGCTTCCCGCGAGAGCTCTTCGGCAAGCTCGCCGAGCTCGGACTGATGGGCGTCTGCGTGCCCGAGGAGTACGGCGGCGCGGGCGCTGACTTCCTCTCGTACGTGCTCGTGCTCGAGGAGCTGTCGCGCGCTGACGCTGGCGTGGGCGTGACGGTTGCCGTGCACACGAGCGCATGCACGCTGCCGATCCTCACGTGGGGGACGGACGAGCAGCGCGCGCGATTCGTGCCGCCGCTCGCGCAAGGGCGAATCCTGGGCGCGTTCGCGCTCACGGAACCCGAGGCGGGCTCCGACGCGGGGTCGCTGCGAACCGCCGCCGTCGCCGACGATGGGGGCTGGCGTATCAGCGGGCGCAAGCAGTGGATCACGAACGGCGCACACGCAGGGACCTTCCTGCTGTTCGCGCGCACCGATCCCTCGCGCGCGGACGCGCACGGCGTCTCCGCGTTCGTCCTCGACGCCGACCACGTGCGGGTGACACGCGAGGAGGAGAAGCTCGGGCTCAACTCCTCGGTTACGAACGACATCGTGGTCGAGGACGCGTTCGTCGAGCGTGACCGGCTCCTCGGCGAGGAGAACCGCGGCTTCCGCGTTGCGATGGCGACGCTCGACGGCGGGCGGATCGGGATCGCGGCTCAGGCGCTCGGGATCGCACAGGCGGCGTACGACGCGGCGCGCACGTACGCCCTCGAGCGGCGCGCGTTCGGCAGCCGCATCGCCGACTTCCAGGCGATCCAGTGGAAGCTCGCCGACATGGCGACCGAGATCGACGCCGCACGCCTGCTCACCTACCGCGCCGCGTGGCTGAAGCACGCCGGCAAGCCGCACACCGAGGAGGGGGCGAAGGCGAAGCTGTTCGCGTCGGAGATGGCGCGGCGCCAGACCGGCGAGGCGATCCAGATCCTCGGGGGCTACGGGTACACGAAGGAGTTCCCGGTCGAGCGCTACTACCGCGACGCGAAGATCACCGAGATCTACGAAGGCACGAGCGAGATTCAGCGCCTCGTGATCGCGCGCTCCGTGCTCGGCCTACGCCAGCAGGCGCTCGCCCAGGGCTAGGTCGCGGAAAGTGCGACGCGCTTACGCGACGCACTTTCCGCGAGGGAACGGCGGCGATCATGTCTGGCGCAAACCGACATGTCCTCGTGCCTGGCACCCGGACATGGCCCGAACCGACGAGCCGCGCTCAGTCGCTCCACCAGTTCGGGATCATCTCCGCGTCCTGGCCCCTCGTCTTCGGCGCGCCGAAGGCAAGGAACGCGAGCCCTTCCGGCCCCGCCTCGAAACACCGGATCGTGTCCTTGCCGACACGCACGGCGTCCCACTGCCGCACGTCGCGAACCTCGTCGTCGACCTTCACCCGGCCGCCGCCCTCGAGGATCACGTAGACCTCCTCCTGCTCCTTGTGCCGGTGCCCGAACGGGTTGCGCGCGTTCGGCTCGAGGCGCTGGTAGCTGAGCCCGAAGTTCTGACAGTCGAGGACGTCCCGAGCGAACCGTGCCTCGAGCCCCGTGAGCCCGGCCTGCGGTGCCTGGTCGTCGACGTCGCCCTTGAGGTTCTTGATCGTGTAGTCCGTCACGGCGTCGCGATTGTAGGCGCCACGTCCGGACCAGCCACGGCTGGGTGCCTGGCACCTGGACGTGGCCTAACGGGACACCTTTGCGGCGACCCAGACCGTAACGCCGTCCTCGTCGCGCGGCTCGGCGACGCCGCGCGCCTCGAGCGCTTCGAGCGCGGCCGTCGCCTCGCGGCGGCGGATCCGGAGCGCGGCGCCGAGGTCGGCGGCCGACACGTCGTCGGCTGCGCGGACGACCGCCTCCGACAGGCGCAGGATCGCCTGCTCGCGCGACGGCAGGCGTCGGAGCTTCGGCCGCCAGCGGCGCGCGAACAGGTCGTGCAGCGTCGACGACCACCCGCTGTCGCCCTCGTCCCTGCCGGCGTTTGTGAAGACGAGCTTCCGCTGGAGCGCGTTCACGGCGCGGTCGGTGCGCCGCTTGTCGGCGCCGACGAGCAGGCGGAGCTCTCGCCGCGTCGTGGGCCGTCCGAGCTCGTGCGCCGCTTCGGCGACCGCGAGCTCCAGGTCGTCGAGCTCGGCGTCCCGGAAGTCGTCGGGCGTCCCGCTCCTCCCCGTGAGCGCGTACAGCGAGGCGACGAGCGGCGGGGCCACGAGCGACGACGTCCGCGCGACGTGCAGGCCGACGCAGGCGAGCTTGCGGGCGGGCAGCTCGTCCTTCCACCGCCAGACCTTCTCCATCTCGGCCGTGAAAGCGACGAACTTGCCGTCGTCGTCGCGCACGGCCCACTCGAGCGGTACGCGGCCGGCGACCGCCTCCCACAGGGACGGAAGCACGTAGTCGGCGTTGGAGAAGAGCAGCGAGAGTCCGACTTCCTCCACCCACGCCGCCGCCTCTTCCACCGTCCGCACCCTCATGGGCGCCTCCACCGTCCTAATCTAGACCCGTGCGGAAGCGCGACGAGCCCGTGCGGCTCACGAGGATTTACACGCGCGGAGGCGACCGCGGCGAGACGTCGCTCGGCGACGGCTCGCGAACGTCCAAGCTCGACCCGCGGATCGCCGCCTACGGCGCCGTCGACGAGCTCAACTCCGCCGTCGGGGTGGCGCTGGTCGCCTCGCCGCAGGAGATGCGCGCGCTGCTCGAGCGGGTCCAGAACGAGCTCTTCGACGTCGGAGCCGACCTCTCGGTCCCGGTCGAGGTGGAGGGGCGGCTGCGCGTGACGCAGGACCAGGTCGACGCACTCGAGGCGGCGTGCGACGAGTGGAACGCCGACCTGCCGCAGCTCGAGAGCTTCGTCCTTCCCGGCGGCAGCGAAGCGGCTGCGCGGCTCCATCTCGCTCGAGCGATCTGCCGTCGCGCCGAGCGCGAGGCCCTCGCGGCCGACGTTAGCCGCCTCGCGCGTGTCTACCTGAACCGGCTGTCGGATCTGCTCTTCATCCTCGCGCGGGCCGCGAACGCCGGCTCGGAAGAGCCGCTCTGGAAGCCGGGCGCTTCGCGTTGACGCGTCAGGCGGGCGGCTGGTAGAGCTTGAGCCTGTACCCGTCCGGGTCGCGCACCGGGCAGGCGGCGCCCCAGGAGTCGCGCTGGATCTCGCCCACCTCCACTCCGGCGGCGCGCAGGCGCTCCACCGCCTCTTCGAGGTCGGCGACCTCGAGGTTCACTCGCATCGTCCCCGAGCCGAGCGCGGGCTCGTCGCCATGCGCCTGGTGGAGGGCGAAGCGGACGCCCGTCGGGAACGTAGCCTCGGCCCAGCTCGGGTCTTCGCTCTCGAGCGGGATCCCGAGCAGATCGCGGTAGAACGCGAGCGAGCGGCCCATGTCGCTCACGTACAGATAGACGACGCTGATCCCCGCCACCACCGTGCTCGAGATCGTATTGACGTTCTTCGGCTCGCTCGTCGCGGGCTACCTCGGTGCGGTCGTTGGCCTGGTGCTCGGGACGCTGCGTCTCCCGCTGCTCGTCCTCGTCGCCGACAGCGCCGCCGCGGGCGCCGGCACGAATATCGCCATCAGCGCAGCGGCGGCGGCATCGGGCGGGATCCGTCATGCGCGAGCGGGGCGTGTCGACTGGCGCATCGTCGCGTGGATGGCGCCGCCTTCGGTCGCCGGGGCCGTCGCCGGCGGGCTGCTCGGCGGCGAGCTTCCCGAGCGACTGCTCCTGGCGGCCGTAGCCGCCGTCCTCGCGTGGCAGGGGTTCGACCTTCTCGCGCGGCCGTTCCGCGAGCACCCGTCCGCCTACCCGCGAGCGGCACCCGCGGCCGTCTTCGGCTTCGCGATCGGCGTGATCGGCGGCGCCCTCGGTGTGATCCTCGGGACGCTGCGCATGCCGGCGCTGCTCCGGGTGGTCGGGCTGACTGCGGCACGCGCGGTCGGAACCAACCTCGTCGTCGGCTTCCTGCTCGGCGTGGCGGGGTTCGCCGCGCACGCCGCGAAGCTGGAGGTCGAGTGGGATCTCCTCGGCGCCGGAATCGCGGGTGCGCTCCCCGGCGCGTGGCTGGGCGCGCGGCTGACCGGCGGCCTCGCCGAGCAGACGCTCCGGCGCGCGATCGGCGCCGCCCTGCTCCTGATCGCAGCCGCGTTTGCGGTGGAGGCGGCGCTGGGCACCTAGAATCGCCGCATGGCGACGACCGAGGACAAGCGCACCAACGGCACGGACGAGTGGCGCGGCGAGCTGTACGACGCCGCTCCCGAACGGGACGACACGCTGTTCTCGACGATCTCGGGTCTCGGCGTCGATCCCCTCTACACGCCGGACAACGTCGAGATCGACTACGAGCGCGACCTCGGCTTCCCTGGGGTCTATCCGTTCACGCGCGGCGTGTATCCGTCGATGTACCGCGGCCGCCTCTGGACGATGCGCCAGTTCGCCGGCTTCGGCACCGCCGAGGAGACGAACGAGCGCTTCCGCTACCTGCTCGAGCACGGGCAGACCGGGCTCTCGACCGCCTTCGACATGCCGACTCTGATGGGGTACGACTCCGACCACGCGCGCTCGCTCGGGGAGGTCGGCCGCGAGGGAGTCGCGATCGACTCGCTCGCCGACATGGAGACGTTGTTCGCGGCCATCCCACTCGGCGAGGTCTCCACGTCGATGACGATCAACTCCCCCGCGGCGATGCTGCTCGCGTTCTACGTCTGCGTGGGAGAGCAGCAGGGCGTCCCGCGCTCCGAGCTCCGCGGCACCGCGCAGACGGACATCCTCAAGGAGTACATCGCGCAGAAGGAGTGGATCTTCCCGCCGGAGCCGTCGATGCGGCTCGTGACGGACATGATCGAGTTCTGCTCGCGCGAGCTGCCGCGCTTCCACCCGATCTCGATCTCGGGCTACCACATCCGCGAGGCGGGCTCGAACGCGCCGCAGGAGCTCGCGTTCACGCTCGCCGACGGGTTCGCCTACGTCGACGCGTGCCTCGAGCGCGGCCTCGACGTAGACGACTTCGCGCCCCGTTTCTCGTTCTTCTTCAACGCCCACATCGACTTCTTCGAGGAGATCGCCAAGTACCGCGCCGCCCGCCGGATCTGGGCGCGCGAGCTCAAGGAGCGCTACGGCGCGAAGAACCCGCGCTCGTGGCTGATGCGCTTCCACACGCAGACGGCGGGCGTGTCGCTGACCGCGCAGCAGCCGGAGGTGAACATCGTCCGCACGGCGCTCGAGGCGCTCGCGGCGGTGCTCGGCGGCACGCAGTCGCTGCACACGAACTCGTTCGACGAGGCGCTTGCGCTACCGACGGAGCACGCGGTCCGCCTGGCGCTCCGAACCCAGCAGGTGATCGCCCACGAGACCGGCGCTGCGAACACGATCGACCCGCTCGGCGGCTCCTACTTCCTCGAGGAGCTGACGAACCGGCTCGAGGCCGAGGCGTACGACTACTTCGACCGCATCGCCAAGCTCGGCGGCGTCGTCCCCGCGATCAAGGAGAACTTCTTCCAGCGCGAGATCGCCGACGCGTCGTTCCGCTACCAGTCGGAGGTCGAGGCCGGCAAGCGCGTGATCGTCGGCGTCAACCGCTATGCGGCCGACCGCGAGCCGCCCGTCGACATCCTGCGGATCGATCCCGAGCTCGAGCAGAAGCAGATCGAGCGCGTGCAGGCAGTACGGGAGAGGCGCGATGGTGCGACCGCCCAGGCGGCGCTCAGCGCGCTGAAGGAGGCGGCTGGGCACGACGACGTGAACCTGATGGAGCCGATCATCGAGGCCGCCCGGGCCTATGTGACGATGGGCGAGATGTGCGACGCGCTGCGCGACGTGTGGGGGACCTGGAGGGAGACGCCGGTCTTCTGAGCTACCACCGTTGGTGCACGAGCGGCGCGATCCGCTCGCGGTAGAGCTCGTCGACCCGCTGCATCGTCTCGTCTGGCAACGGCGGCAGGTCGGCCGCGGCCGCGTTTGCGCGTGCCTGCTCGGGCGTCTTCGCCCCTGGGATGACGGTGCTGACCTCAGGCCACATCAGCACCCACCGCAAGGCGAGCTGCGCCATCGTCGCGCCTTCCGGGACGAGCGGCCGGACCTCTTCGGCGAACTCGACGCCGACCTCGAGCGGGACGCCCGAGAACGTCTCCCCGACGTCGAACGCCTCGCCCCGAACATTGAAGCGACGGTGGTCGTCGGGCGCGAACTCCGAGTCGGGGCGGAACTTCCCGGTCAGGATCCCGGACGCCAGCGGCACGCGCACGACGACGCCCACGTCGCGCTCCGCCGCGGCTGCGAAGAAGCGCTCCGCAGGCCGCAGGCGGAGCATGTTGAAGATGATCTGGACCGAGGCCACGCCGTCGTACTCGATCGCCTTCAGCCCCTCCTCGACGCGCTCGACGCTCACGCTGTAATGGGCGATCTTGCCCTTCTCGGCCAGCCGGTCGAGGCGCTCGAACAGCTCCGGCCAGTAGTAGAAGTCGGTCGGCAGCGTGTGCGTCTGGACGAGGTCGAGCGTCTCGACGCCGAGGTTCTCGCGGCTCGCGTCTACCCACGCCTCGAGCTGCCGCTCGCCGAACCCCTCCCGGTCGAACATCGGCGCGGCCATGCGCCCCAGCTTGGTCGCGACCACGAGCCTCTCTTCGCGCTCGCGGAGGAGACGGCCCAGGAGCGGCTCGCTTCCGTAGACGTCGGCGGTGTCGAAGAACGTGACGCCGGCGTCGACGGCAGCGTGGAGGGCCTCCATGCTGGTCTCGTCTTCGACCGGGCCCCATTCCGAGCCGATGCCCCAGGCGCCGAAGCCGACGGCGCTGACCTCGAAGCCCGTCTTGCCGAGGCGGCGGTACTCCAACGGAACTTGGCTAGACGTCGAGCACGAGCCCGTCGCGGGCGAGCTCGAAGCCGTCCGGGGACGGCAGCTCCTCCGGGCGGTGCGTGAGTAGCAGGCGCTTCGCTTTCGAGGAGCGAAAAGCCTCGATCGCCTCGTCGGCGGACAGGTGGCCGCGTGGCTCACCGTCGAGCTCGCCGCGCAGGAGCGTCGCCTCGCAGACGAAGAGATCGACGCCGCGGGCCAGCTCGGCCAGCCGCTCGCTCGGGCCGGAGTCCCCCGAGTACGCGATCGTCCTGTCGGTGTTCGAGACGCGGAGCCCGTACGTCTCGAGTCGGTAGTGCGGAAGGCGGATCGCGCGTATCTCGAAGCCGGCCGCCGTGAACGGCTCGGCTTCGCGGTACAGGTTGACCTCGAAGATGCGGTCGAACATGTCCGGGAAGCCGAACTTCGACCCGAAGTCGACGAGCGTCGGCCGGCCGGACTCGGGCACCCACAGATCGGGTCGGGGAAAGTCGTGCCCGAGGCCGTACATCGCTCCCCACACCCACGGCACCAGATCGCCCCAGTGGTCGAGGTGGAAGTGGCTGATCACGATCGCGTCGACGCGCGGCCAACCCTCACGCTCCCGCATGCGCGGGAGAACGCCTGGACCGCAGTCGAGGAGCAACCTCCCCTCGGGTCCTTCGAGCAGGTAGCCGGACTGCGCGCCGCCCGGATTGGGCCATGCGGGCGAGCAGCCGACGACGGTGAGCTTCACCGCCAGAAACCTACAACACCCGTTCCGCGCTCCACATGGCCGTTCCTATACTCACGGGCGGTGGCGCGCAGAATCCGAGTCGTGATCGCGAAGCCCGGCCTCGACGGACACGATCGCGGCGCGAAGATCATCGCGCGAGCGCTGCGCGACGCCGGCATGGAGGTCATCTACACCGGGCTCCACCAGACCCCGGAGCAGATCGTCGAGACGGCGATCCAGGAGGACGCCGACGCGGTCGGCATCTCGATCCTGTCGGGAGCCCACATGACGCTGGTGCCGCGCATCGTCGAAGGTCTGCGCGAGCACGACGCCGACGACGTCGTCGTGGTCGTCGGCGGGACGATTCCGAACGAGGACGCCGACGAGCTCCGCCGGCTCGGCGTCGCCGAGATCTTCACCCCCGGCGCGCCGACCGCGAAGATCGTGGACTTCCTGCGCGACCGGGTCGGCGCCGCGGCCTAGTACGCGTCGAAGCCGGCCGGCCTCTGAATGAAAGAAGTTCAGAGATCGCATCCCATCCGCGTGATCGGCGTGGTGATTGTTGCGGCTCTCGGCTTTGCAATCGCGGAGGTGGTCGCCGCACGGGGCCACGAGGGGATGGCGCAGTTTGGCGGAGATCAGATCGTGATTACTCGCTCTTCAGGCGGGATCCCGTCGGGCTGTAGGCCGCGGGACGTCGCCACGCTCCTAACACGGTTCTTCGACGCCTTCAACGCGGGCGAGTGGGACACCATCGACGCCGTCTTCGCTCCCGCCGGCTCTAACCCACTTGACTTCGAGCTCTTCGCGGTCAGCCGGGACGTTGTCTACGACCGGAATCAACTCATCTCGTTCCTCACCGCGGTGCGGTTGCGCGGCGAGCGCTTCCGGCTGGTCGCGCTACGGGTGGAGCGAGCTGCGCCCGAGGCGGCGTCAGTCGATTACGTCTTCGAGGGGGCAGGAGGGATGGCCAATGGGAAGGCGCTCGTCGACTGTGGTTCTGAACGAATCTGGCAGGGGGCGATGAGTGCGTCGGGCGCCCCGTCGCTTCCGTGCCCGATCCCTTCGGGCTGGTCGTCGTCCGGTCCGATCGTCGCCTGTACGGGCGGCCCGAATGCGCAGGCGCTCAGCACAAATTTCCGCCTCGCGACGAAGCAAACGCCTCTACCCGGCCGCTGCCGGCCCGTGCTCGTCTTGCGCCGAATCCGGTCGTTTCTCTCCGCCTTCAACAGGGGCGACGGTGCGGCAGTAGCGCGGCAGTTTGTCTCTCGCGGCAGCTTTCTGCCGTATGCGAGGCGCGGCCGGAAAACGCTTGTTGGATCGAGCGCGATATCGGCGTTCGTCGCCCGACGCTATCAATCGGGAGACGGATGGACAGCGAACTCGCTCAGGGCTGGGGGAACGCGGACAACGTCCCTCCGTCGCGCCGCATACACGGTCGGTCTGGTTGTGTCGCACCAAACCCGCCGCGTCGGCGCCGGGCAGGCGATTTCTGTAGTCGACTGCCGGTCCGGGCGGCTCGAGAGGTGGGTTGGCCCAGCCATCGACGAGCCCGGCCAATAACCCCCGGAGCAGGAGATTTGCACCTCCGGACGCCTTACGGCTGAATTTCCACTTCCCCCGCGCTGAGCGCACGCGGGGCGCCGAGCGCGGCGGCGAGGGTGACCGGCTCGAGGTACGTCGTGACCTTCACCTGCGCGGCCGGCGGAGTGCCGGCGAGGCTGTCCGGCGTAAGCGACTGTCCGAGCTCGTCGAGGACGATCGCGTAGGACGGGAGCGCCAGATCCACCGTCCGGCCGGGCTTGAGCGTCAGCCCGCCGGGCCAGCGCCGCAGGTTCGCGACGCGCATGCGAAGGGCCCCGCGCGGCGTAGCGACGACGGTGCCGCGGAGTGTCAGCGTCGCGGGCCGGCCGAGCGGAGCCGAGAACAGGAGCTTCCGCGCCTTCTTGAGGTACGGGAACGGGGAGACGGCGGCGCCGCCGCGGGGGTGGACCTCGAAGTGCAGGTGCGTCGCGGTCGCGTCGGCGTCGCCGGAGTTGCCGACGAATCCGACCGGCTCGCCGGCCTCGACACGAGCGCCGTCCTTGAGTCCATTGGCGTACGCCACGCCGGCGACGCACTTGCCGCGGTTGTCGTTCTGCGCCGTGAGATCGTTGTTCAGGTGGATGTAGAGGTACGTCGTGCCGCTGTTGCCGTGGACGTAGAGCATGCAGCCGGCCCGCGCCGACTTGGCGTAGAAGGAGACGGTTCCGCCCTCGACGGCGACCACGGGGGCGCGTTTGGCGGCGAGGAGGTCGTTGCCCTGGTGCTTGCCGTTTCCGCGCGGCTCGCCGAAGTCGTCCGTATAGGAGACGGCGCCGACGACGGGGAAGATCAGCCGGGGCACGGTCCCCGTTCCGGCACTGCCGGAGGACGCGAGGATGCCCGCGAGGAGCAGAACGGGGAGGACTGCGCGGCGTGTCGTCCGGGGGCGCACGAGGGCACGGTTCGCGCTGGAAACGCGGCACCCTACCACGCGGTTCGGCGCGCGGAGGAACCGGAGAACCGGCCGGCACGCGCTGGATAGAGTCCGCGCCGCGATGAAGGTCGCCGTCTGCGTCAAGTACGTTCCCGAGGGCGCGAGACGCATCGACCCTCAGACGAAGCAACTCGATCGCTCGGGCGAGGGGACGCTGAACACGTTCGACGCGAACGCCGTGGAGGAGGGGCTGCGCGTCCAGCAGGCCCAGGGCGGCGAGGTCGTCGTCGTCTCGCTGGGCCCGCCGAAGGCGGCCGACGCGCTGCGCAAGACGCTTGCCATGGGCGCCGATCGGTCGATTCTCGTCAGCGACGACGGCGCCGCCGGCTCCGACCTCGTGGCGACGAGCTATGTGCTCGCGCAGGTGCTCGAGCGGGAGGCCCCCGATCTCGTCCTCTTCGGCCAGCAGGGCTCCGACTCGGACGGCGCCGTCCTCTGGAGCGCCCTGGCCGAGCGCCTGCGGCTGCCGGTGCTCTCCCAGGCCGCCGAGGTCACGGTCTCGAACGGGACGATCCGTTGCAAGCGCCAGACCGAGTACGGCTACGACGTGCTGGAGGCGCCGCTTCCGGCGGTGGTGGGCGTGTCCGACGCGATCAACGAGCCGCGCTACCCCTCGCTGAAGGGGATCATGGGCGCGAAGCGCAAGCCGCAGGAGACCCTGACGCTCGCGGACGCGGGCGTCGAGCCCGGGCGGGTCGGCTGGGACGGGTCGCGGACGAGCGTGCTCGCGCTGAATCCGCCGCCGCCGCGCGGCGAGTCGAAGCGGATCGACGACGACGGCAACGGCGCGGCGGCGCAGCAGATCGTCGCGTTCCTCGCGGAGAAACGCCTGCTGTGACGACGCTGGTCTTCCTCGAGCACCACGACGGCGACCTCACGAAGGGCAGCCTCGGCGTGCTCTCCAAGGCCGCGACGCTCGGCGACGAGCTCGTGGGGGTCGTCGTCGGCTCGGGCGTGCGCGAGACGGCGTCGCAGGCCGGCCGCTACGGCGCGAGACGGGTGTTCGTCTGGGACGACGAGCGCGTCGCCGCCCCGCTGCCCCAACCGAGGGTGGACGCCCTCGCACAGCTCGTGCGCGAGCAAGGCTTCGAGAACGTGCTCTTCGGCGCGAGCGTGCTCGCGTCGGACGTCGCGGCCGCGCTGGCGGCGCGGCTCGACGCCGGGCTCAACTGGGACCTCGTCGACCTCGTCGCGCAGGACGGCGAGCTCGTCGGCAAGCGGCCTGCGCTCCAGGACACGGTCGTCGTCGACACGGGGTGGACGTCGACGCCGCGGCTCGCGCTGTTCCGCTCGGGCTCATTCGACCCCCAGGAGACGGGCGGCGACGCCGAGCTCGTCGAGCTCTCCGTCGAGCCGGAGGAGTTCTCGCTCGCGACGACGATGGTCGAGCAGGCTCACGCCGAGAGCGAGGGCCCGTCGATCGAGGACGCCGACGTCGTCGTGGCAGGGGGCCGCGGCCTCGGCGAGCCTGCGAACTTCCGCCTGGTCGAGGACCTCGCGCAGGCGCTCGGCGGCGCCGTGGCCGCGACGCGCGCCGTCGTCGACGCCGGCTGGTACCCATATTCGGCGCAGGTCGGCCAGACGGGCAAGACGGTCGCGCCCAAGCTCTATGTCGCGGCGGGGATCTCGGGCGCGATCCAGCACAAGGTCGGGATGCAGGGGTCGAACGTGATCGTCGCCGTCAACAAGGACCCGAACGCGCCGATCTTCGAGTTCGCCGATCTCGGCGTCGTCGGGGACGTCCACGCGGTCCTCCCGAAGCTGACGCAGCTCGTGCGCGAGCGCCGCCAGGGTTGACGATGGAACCGCGCCGCGGCCTCACGCGTCCACCCGAGCCGCGGCCCCGCGGCCGCCGCCGTGGACCGGTCAGGCCTGCTGACTTCCCGCCGCCGTTCAGCCCCTCCGAGGCGCTCGCCGAGCCCAGCGACCCGGAGGACGAGCGGATCGAGGTCGGCGTTCTGATCGTGGGTGGCGGGCCGGCGGGGCTCGCGTGCGCGATCCGCCTCGGCCAGCTGCTTCAGGGCTCGCCGGAGATCGCCGAGCGCCTCGGCGAGGTGCCGATCGCGGTGCTCGAGAAAGGCAAGCAGCCCGGCTCGCACCTGCTTTCGGGCGCCGTCGTCAACCCGCGCTCGCTGCGCCGCCTCTTCGGCGGACGCAAGACGACGGCGGAGATGCCCTTCTACGGGCCCGTGGAAGGCGAGAGCGTCCTCTTCCTCGACCGTCACGGCTCGTTCCGGTTGCCGATCCCGCCGACGATGCGAAACCACGGCAACTCCATCGCGTCGCTCTCGCGGCTCGGGCGCTGGATGGCCGACGAAGCCGAGGCGCTCGGCGTCGCGATCCTGCCCGAGACCGCAGCCGACAAGCTCGTGCTCGCGGGCGGCGCGCGCGTGGTCGGCGTCCGCACCGGCGACAAGGGCCGGGGCCGCGACGGCCAGCCGCTCGCCAACTTCGAGGCCGGCTCCGACGTGCTCGCGCGCATCACGGTGCTGGCCGAGGGCACGCAGGGCCACCTCACCGGCGTGGCGCTCGACCGCTTTGGCCTCCACGGCGAGAACCCGCAGGTTTGGGCGCTCGGCGTGAAGGAGGTGTGGCGCGTCGCGCGGCCGCTTCGGCGAGTGATACACACGATGGGATGGCCGCTGCGCGGGAGCGGCAGGTACCGCGAGTTCGGCGGCTCGTTCGTCTACCCCATGGGTGAGGACATGCTCACGATCGGGATGGTCGTCGGGCTCGACTACCGCGACGCGTCGTTTTCGGTGCACGACGTGCTGCAGGAGCTGAAGACGCACAAGACGATCCGGCGCCTGCTCGAAGGCGGCGAGCGGCTCGAGTGGGGCGCGAAGACCATTCCCGAGGGTGGCTTCCTCGCGCTTCCGAAGCGCCTGCACGCGCCCGGCCTGCTGATCTGCGGCGACGGCGCGGGCATGGTCAACGTCCCCGCGCTGAAGGGCATCCATTACGCGATCGAGTCGGGACGGCTCGCCGCCGAGACCGCGTTCGCGGCGCTCGGCCGCGGAAGGACGCCGTGGACGCCACGTGTGCTCGCCGCCTACGACGAGGCGGTGCGCGCAAGCTTCATCTGGAAGGACCTCGAACGCGTCCGCAACATGCGGCCGGCGTTCGCTCACGGATTCTGGGTCGGCAGCGCCCTCGCGGGGGCGGCGACGATGAGCTTCGGCCGCTTCCCGCCGCGCAATGCGCGGCTCGAGCCCGACAGCGAGCCGGCGCTCCTGCGAACGCGGCGCGCGTCTCGCTACCCGGTTGCCGACGGCAGGCTGACGTTCGACAAGCTCTCGTCCGTCTTCCTCTCGGGCAACAAGACGCGGGACGACGCTCCCGACCACCTCCGCGTGCAGCGACGCGTGCCGCGAGAGCTCGGCGAGCTGTGGGCCTCGATGTGCCCGGCCCAGGTATACGAGCTGGGCGAGGGGCACGGCGACGGCACGGTCAGCGTCGAGGTGACGCCTTCGAACTGCGTCCAGTGCGGTGCGATCACCGCCAAGGGTGGACGGCTAACGCCGCCCGAGGGGGGCTCCGGGCCGGAGTACAAGCAGACGTGAAAGGGGGAACGCCTACGGCTTCGTCGAGGCCGGAGCGCGCGGCAGCGGCGCGGCTCTCGCTCGACGACGTCCTTGCCGCGCGCGAGAGGATCGGCGACCGCCTCCACCGCACGCCGACGTTCACGTCGGCCACGCTCTCCCGCCTGACCGGCGCCGAGGTCTTCCTGAAGGCAGAGCTCTTCCAGCGCACGGGCTCGTTCAAGCCGCGCGGCGTGCTCAACAAGCTCGGCTCGCTGACCGCCGAGGAGAAGCGCGCCGGGGTGATCACGATCTCGGCGGGCAACCACGCCCAGGCGGTCGGGTGGGCGTCGGCCCAGGAAGGGATCGACGCACTCGTGGTGATGTGGGAGACCGCGAGCCCGATGAAGGTCGCGGCCGCGCGCGGCTACGGGGCGACGGTCGACACCGAGGCGCCCGGCATTCCCGAGGCGTTCGAGCGGCTCGAGCAGCTCCAGGAGAAGACGGGGCGAACGCTCGTGCACCCGTACGACGACCCCGTCGTGATCGCAGGCCAGGGGACCGTCGGGCTCGAGATCGTCGACAGCGTGCCCGACGTCGACGTCGTCCTCGTCCAGGTAGGAGGCGGCGGGCTCGTGTCAGGGATCGCGACCGCCGTCAAGGGCCTGCGCCCGGAGGCGCGGGTGGTCGCCGTCGAGCCGGAGCTGTCGGCTGCGCTGCACGAGAGCCTGAAGGCTGGGCATCCCGTTACGGTTGCCCCGACGTCGATCGCCGACGGCCTTGCGGGGCCGTACGCGGGCGACAACTGCGTCGAGATCTGCGGCGCGCTCGGCGTCGAGTCCGTGCTGGTGACCGAGGACGATCTGACCGAAGGGTTCCGCTTCGCTTACGCGCGCGCCAAGCTCGCATGCGAGGTCGCCGGAGCGGCCACCGCCGCCGCGCTCCTGGCGGGGAAAGTGCCGCTCGAGGGCGGGGAGTCGGTTGCCGCCGTAGTCTCAGGAGGCAACATAGCCCCCGAGACGGCCTCTGCTATTCTGGCCCAGCTATGAAGCCGGAGATCCACCCCGAGTACGGTCTCGCGACCGTGCATTGCGCATGTGGCAACAGCTTTCAGACGCGCTCGACGAAGTCCGAGCTCCACGTCGAGATCTGCTCGGAGTGCCACCCCTTCTACACCGGCAAGCAGAAGCTCGTCGACAGCGGCGGCCGAGTCGAGCGCTTCCAGCGGCGGCTCGAGAAGGCCGGCGGCTCACGCCGCCGGTAATCGGCGAACTGACATGAGTGCGCCGATCGGCGGGCAGGCCGTCCTCGAGGGCGTGATGATGCGCGGCCCCTCGAACTGGGCGCTCGCAGTGCGCAAGCCGAACGGGCAGATCGCCGAGCTCAACCGGCCGATCTCGAGCCCGATGGCGCGCCACCGGGTGTTCCGCCTTCCGATCGTTCGCGGCGTGGTGGCGCTCGGCGAGGCGCTCGCGATCGGCTTCCGCGCCCTCGCGATCTCGGCCAACTACGCCGCACAGGAAGAGAACGAGGAGGGCGAGGTCCAGACCGAACTCTCGCGCGGGGCGCTCCTGTTCGCGTTCGCGATCGCGATCGGGTTCGCGATCATGCTCTTCAAGGTCACGCCCGCCCTGATCACGACCTGGCTGCCGATCGAGCAGACAGGCCCGTTCGTGCTCGTCGAGGGCGTGATCCGGGTCGCGATCTTCATCGCCTACATCGGGCTCGTCTCGCTGCTGCCCGACCTCCGCCGTGTCTTCCAGTACCACGGCGCCGAGCACAAGGCGATCAACGCGCTCGAGGCCGGCGACGAGCTCGAGCCCGAGCGCGTCCAGCGCTACAGCCTGATCCACCCGCGCTGCGGGACCGCCTTCCTGCTGTGGGTGATGGTGATCGCCGTCTTCGTCTTCGCCTTCGTCGGACGGCCGGAGTGGTACTGGCTGATCGCGAGCCGCATCGTCGCGCTGCCTCTGATCGCCGGGCTCGCGTACGAGCTGATCCGGTTCGCCGGCAAGCACTCGGACAACCGGGCGCTGATGGCGCTGCTCGCGCCTGGCCTCTGGCTGCAGCGCCTCACGACGCGCGAGCCGACGCTCGAGCAGGTCGAGGTCTCGATCCGCGCGCTGAGGGAGGTGCTGCGGCTTGAAGGCCGCGTCACCGCCGACGAGCGGCGCGTGGAGGTCATGGCGTGAGCGCGGGGGAACAGCGGGTTCCCCCCGCGAACCCCGTCCCTCGTGAGCGTCGTCACACTGACGATCGTGCATGACGAGGCCGAAGCCGAGTTGCTCTGCGGCGCGCTTCAGGCGAACGGGATCGGCTGCTCGTATCGAAAGACCGATATGGCCGGCGCCTGGACAGTCGCGCAGGGCGG
>JBKOYJ010000053.1:0-33089 GCA_046725345.1 Actinomycetota bacterium
CGACGAGGACGATCGCCGCGCGCGTCTCGATGCGATCCGCGCGCACGTTCGCGCGCATGACGTGTTCGAATGGACCGAACGACAGCTGCGCGACTTCGATCGAATCGCACGCGAGCGCCAGGCTCGCGTACCCGTCTGACGCCGCCGGAGTACGGTTCCGCCGTGGCCGAGCTCTCCCACGTCGACGAGGCGGGTGACGTTCGGATGGTGGACGTCGGGGGGAAGCCGCTCTCGCGCCGGCGCGCCCGCGCCCGGGCCGTCGTTCGGATGGCGCCGGAGACGGCGCGTCGGCTCCACGAGCTACCGAAGGGCGACGCGCTCGCCACGGCGCGGATCGCGGGGATAATGGGCGCCAAGCGCACTGCCGAGCTCGTTCCCCTCTGCCACCCACTGCCCCTCTCGCTTGTCGACGTCGACATCACGGTCAGTGGCGACGGCGTCGAGATCGTGGCGACGGTCGAGACCGTTGCACGGACGGGCGTGGAGATGGAGGCGCTCACGGCGGCCGCCGTCGCCGCGCTGACCGTGTACGACATGGCGAAGGCGGTCGACAAGGAGATGGTCGTCGCCGACCTTCGGCTGCTCGAGAAGACGAAGGAATCGCCGTGACGTCCCGAAGTTACGGTTTCGACGCACTGACGTCTCCCACTCGCGCGCCCGCTCGCACTATGCTCGTGGTGGGGAGGAGGATGGTGGCCCCGGGCCTCCGCGGGAGGCGATGAGGGGAGCGGTGCTGACGGTCTCGGACGGCGTCGCCGAGGGCGTGCGCGACGACCGGAGCGGCGACCTGCTCGAGGAGCTGCTGCGGGAGGACGGCTACGAGGTCGTCCGCCGCGTCGTGCCGGACGAGCGCGACGCGATCGCCGCAGCCGTGGTCGAGCTCGCGGACGAGGCCGCGCTCGTGCTGACGACCGGAGGCACGGGCGTCGGGCCGCGGGACGTGACGCCCGAGGCGACCGCGCAGGCGATCGAGCGGCCGGCGCCGGGGATCGCCGAGGCGATCCGCGCGGATGCCGTCTCACGCACCCCGCACGGGCTCCTCTCGCGGGGCCTCGCGGGGATCCGCGGCCGCACCCTCGTCGTCAATCTGCCCGGCTCGACCGGCGGCTGCCGAGACGGCTTCGCCGTCCTGCGTCCGGCGCTCCCGCACGCGCTCGAGCTGCTGGCGGGCGATCCGACGAGCCACGCGCAGACATGAACGGCACGCTGACTGCGCTCGCCCGCTACCCGGGTCTGTTCGCCTCGCTCGTGAAGATCGAGCACACCGTTTTCGCGCTCCCGTTCGCCTACGTCGGCGCCTTCCTCGCGGTCGACGGCGCGCCCTCGGCCCACGACCTCTTCTGGATCACGATCGCGATGGCGGGCGCCCGCTCGCTCGCGATGGGGCTGAACCGCCTGATCGATGCCCGCATCGACGCCCGCAATCCGCGCACCGCCGTCCGTGAGCTTCCGACCGGGAGGCTTCGGCCGCGGCACGTGGCGGCGTTCTGTGCGGGCGCGCTCGCAGTGTTCCTGGTGGCCGTCTGGCAGCTCGATCCGCTCGTCCGCTGGCTGTGGCCCATCCCCGTCGCGGCGTTCGTGGCGTACCCGTACCTCAAGCGCTTCACCTGGCTGACGCACCTGTGGCTGGGGGCGGTGGACGGGCTCGCGCCGGTGGGCGCGTGGGCGGCGATCACCGGGGAGCTGCCGTGGCAGGCCTGGACGCTCGGTGCCGCCGTCGGCCTCTGGATCGCCGGCTTCGATCTCTTCTACTCGCTGTTCGACATCGAGATCGACCGCGCACAGGGGCTCCACTCCTTCGCGGCGCGCTTCGGCGTGCGCGCGACGTTCGCGGCGGCGCGGGCGTTGCACCTCGCCACGGTCGCACTGCTCGCGCTCACGGGCGCCGGGCTCGACGTCGGCGCGGCGTACTGGCTCGGGGTGGCGGCCGTCGCCGCCCTCCTGCTGTACGAGCACTCGCTGGTTGCGCCGGACGATCTCCACCGGCTCGATGCGGCCTTCTTCACCGTGAACGGGGTGATCAGCCTGGTCTTCTTCGCTTTCGTGCTGGCGGACACGCTCGCATGATCCGGGCCCGTCGCCTGACGAAGCGCTTCGGGACGAAGCGCGTGCTCGACCGAATCGACCTGCACGTTCCGCGGCGCGGCTTCCTCGTCGTCACCGGCCCGAACGGCTCGGGCAAGACGACGCTGCTTCGGCTCTTTGCCGGCCTCACCGCGCCGACTGCCGGCGCGCTCCAAGTCGATGCCGCTCGCGCTGCGATCGGCTTCCTCGCGCACGAGCCGCTCGTCTACCGGCCGCTCACCGCGCTCGAGAACCTCGATCTCTACGGGCGGCTCTACCGTGTTCCCGAACGGCGGGAGCGAATCGGGATGCTGCTCGGGCGCTTCGGGCTCTGGGACGCCCGGCGCGAGCCCGTGGCCACATTTTCGCGGGGGATGCTGCAGCGCCTCGCCCTCTGCCGCTCGCTCCTGCACGAGCCCGAGCTGTTGCTGCTCGACGAGCCGTTCAGCGCGCTCGACGCGGGCGGAGCCGACGTCCTCCAGAGTGTGCTAGTCGACCTGAGAAATGCGCGCACGGTCGTCGTCGCCACCCACGATCCAGGGCCTCTCGATTCGCTCGCGAGCGCTCGGCTCGCGCTGGCATGAGGTACGTCGCGGACACGATCGCCCTCGCCAGGAAGGATCTTCTGCTCGAACTGCGTGGACGCGAGACCGTTCCCGCGATGACGGCGTTCGTCGTCAGCGCGCTCGTCGTGTTCCGGTTCGCGCTCACTGACGAGCGCACCGAGGCCGCGAACGGCCTCCTCTGGGTCGCACTGCTCTTCACCGCCCTGCTCGCGCTCACCCGTGCGTTCGCGGCCGAGCGCGACCAGGGGCTCCTCGACGCGCTTGTGCTCGCGCCCTGCGACCGGAGCGCGATCTGGCTGGGCAAGCTGCTCGCCACGCTCGTCTTCCTCGGCCTCGTCGAAGCGGTCGCGCTGCCGGCGTTCTCGATCTTCTTCGAGCCCGTCGACGCTGCCACGGTAGCCGCCGTCGTCCTGGCCGACGTCGGCCTGTGCGCGGCCGGCACGCTGCTCGCTGCGATGGTGGTCGGAGGGCGCGCGAGGGAGCTGCTGCTGCCGGTGCTCTTCCTGCCCGTCACGCTGCCGGTGCTCGTCGGGGGCGTCGGCACGAGCGTGGCGGACGACCCCGGTCGGTACCTGGCATTCCTGGCCTTGTACGACGGGATCTTCGCCATACTTGCCTGGGCCGCATTTGAGTACGTGGTCACCGAATAGCCGCCTGCTGCTGGCGCTGTCGACGGTCGTCCTGCTGGGCGGCGGCGTCGCGCTTGGCCTGCTCTGGGCCCCCGAGGACGCGGACCAGGGGCCGAGCCAGCGCATCTTCTACCTCCACGTTCCGGTCGCCCTCACCGCATATGCGCTCTTCGGCTGGGCTGCGTGGAAGGCGCTCCGCCTGCTGTGGACCGGCCGCGAGCGGTACGACCTGGAGAGCTACACGGCCGTCCACATCGGGGTCGTGTTCGGGGTGCTGACGCTCGCCACCGGGTCGATCTGGGCCCGCGCTTCGTGGGGCCATTGGTGGGAGTGGGGCGACCGCCAGCTCGTCCTCTTCCTGATCCTGTTCCTCTTCTACTCGGCGTACTTCATGCTGCGGTACTCGCTCGAGCCTGGCCCTTCGCGGGCTCGGATCTCGGCGGTCTACGCCCTGATCGGTGTCGTGCTCGTGCCCGTCAGCTTCCTCGCGGTGCGGCTCGCGCAGAACCTCGTGCACCCGCCGCCCATCGTCACGCGCACCGATCCGGCGTTGCCGTGGCAGATGTTCGTCGCGTTCCTCGTCTGTCTTGCCGGCTCGCTGGCGCTCGCGGCCACGCTGTACGCCAACGAGCTCGCCGGCAAGCGCCTCGACCGACGTCTGCGCGAGCTGCGGGAGGCGCTTGCATGAGCTCGGGCGAGAAGTACCTCGCCGCCGCGTACGTCGTCGTGCTCGTTGCCGTCCTCGCGTATGTCGCGATCATTTCCCTGAAGCTCGCACGGCTGGAGCGGGAGCTCGAGGAGCTCGCCGAGCTCTCCGAGGAACGCGAGGACGTGGACGAACGCGAGAAGGTGCCCGTTGGCTGAGGCGCTCTTCTGGCCGGCGCTGATCGCCTACAGCGAGGCCGCGGTCGCGCTCGTCGGCGAGGCGCGCCGTCCGGGCTGGCCCGGCCGGGCCGCGATCTGGGGCGTTCGCCTGGGCTGGCTCGCGCAGACGGGCGTGCTCATCGCGCAGGCGGCCGGATCGCAGGGGTTTCCCTGGTCGAGCCGGGGTGGAGCGCTCAACCTCTTCGTCTGGCTCGTAGTAGGCGCTTACCTCGTCTGGGGCTGCCGGCCGCGCTTCCGGCTCGTGGGGCTCGCCGTTCTCCCGCCCGCCGCTGTGCTGTTCGCCGTCGCCCACGCGACCGGCGGCGTACGCGACGACGGCGACCCGCTGGGGACGCTGCTCGCGCTGCACGTAGGTCTGATCCTCGCTGCGCTCGCCGGGTTCACGCTCGCCGCCGCTCTCGCCGCGCTGTACCTGTGGCACGAGCGTCGCCTCAAGCGGCACGAGCGGACGATCTTGCGGCTCCGCGTGCCGCCGCTGCACGCGCTCGAGCAGCTCGCCGCACGGACGGTCGCGGTGTCACTCGCGGCGTTGACCGCCGGCATCGGCCTCGGCGTCGCCGACCTCGTCCAGGAGGGAGGCGCTGTCGACGCCGCCATCGTCGCCACCGCGCTCGCCTGGCTGGTGTATGCCGGCCTCGTCCTGCTCGAGCGGTCGCATGCCCTCCACGGCCGCCGTGGCGCGCGCGCGACCGTGGGCGCATTCACGTTCGTCATCCTGACCCTTGTCCTCGCGCACTTCGGATGAGGCGGCATCCGTGCACCTAGCGCTCATCGGCACTTCCCATCGTCTGGCGCCCGTCGAGGTGCGCGAGCGCGTCGCCTTCGATCGCGAGGGTGCGGGCCGGCTCTCCGAAGAACTCGCCGCAGCCGGCGGCGAGGTGGTCTGCCTCTCGACGTGCAACCGGACGGAGTTCTATGTCGCCCACGCCGATCCAGCGGCCGCCGAGACGATCGCCGAGCGTGCGATCGTCGACGTCGTGCCGGCCGTCTACCGGCTCGCGGACGAGGCCGCGGCGCTGCATCTGTTCCGCGTCGCCGCCGGGCTCGACTCGATGGTGCCGGGCGAGGGCGAAATCCTCGGGCAGGTGCGGTCGGCGTACGAGGCCGGCTCACCGGGACCGGTCCTCGACCGGCTGTTCCGGCAGGCACTTCACGCCGGCAAGAAGGTGCGCGCGCAGACGCGGATTGCGGAGAGTCCCGCTTCCGTCTCCGCCGCCGCGGCGGCGCTCGCCCAGCAGGTGTTCGGCGATCTCGCAGGCAGGCGGATCCTCCTCATCGGCGCAGGGAAGGTGAGCGAGCTCGCTGCGCGGAACCTGATCTCGCGCGGCGCGGAGATCGCGTTCGTCGCCAACCGCAGCGCGGGCCGCGCAGCGGCGGTGGCGGAGCGCCTCGACGCGCGTCCACTCCCGCTCGACGCGATTGCGGACGAGCTCGTCACGGCGGATGTCGTCGTCGCCTCGACCGGCGCGCCGGGCCAGATCCTGCGCAAGCAAGACGTCGCTGCCGCAGTCCCCGTCCGGCGTGGGCGGCCGCTCTTCCTGATCGATCTCGCCGTGCCGCGCGACCTCGACCCTGCGATCAACGAGCTGGACGGCTGCTTCCTGTACGACATCGACGATCTCGAGGCCGTCGTCGCAGAGAGCCTCGCCGGTCGCCGGCGGGAGGCCGAGCGTGCAGAGGCGATCGTGGCGGAGGAGGCCAGGCGCTTCACGGCCTGGCAGGCCTCGCTCGGCGTGGTGCCGGCGATCGCGTCCCTGCGCGCCCGCGCGGAGGAGATTCGCGCCGCCGAGCTCGCCCGAGCCGAGCGCCGGCTCGACCGCCTTTCCGAGACCGAGCGCCGGGCGGTCGAGGCGCTCACGGCTCAGATCGTGAACAAGCTGCTGCACCTGCCCACGGTTCGGATGAAAGAGGCCGCCGTGACCGCCGACGGCGTGATCTATGCTGACGCGGTGCGGCACCTCTTCGGCCTCAAGGAGGAGGAGCGCTGACTGGCGCGCGGCGGCTGACCGGTCGCCCGCTTCCCGTCCAGGCCCCTACGGCGTTCGTGCGCGTCCGTCCGAGGGGCGCGCGCGCCTGCGGGCGGACCAAGCTGCAACAGCGCCCCTGCGGTGCTGCTTCGCGTCGGCTCTCGCGGTAGCCGGCTCGCCCTGACGCAGGCCGAGCTCGCGGTCGCGCCGCTGCGGCGCTCGGGCGTCGAGCTCGCGCTCATGCCGATGACGACCGCCGGCGACCGAGACCGGACTCGCCCCTTCGGCGAGATCGGCGACCGCGGCGTCTTCGTCAAGGAGCTCGAGGAGGCGCTGCTCTCCAGGCGCATCGACGTCGCCGTCCATTCCGCCAAGGACATGACATCGACGGCCCCGGAGGGTCTCGCCGTCGGTGCCTACCTGCCGCGCGAGGATCCGCGCGACGCGCTCTGCGGGGCGGCGGAGCTTCGGCCGGGCATGCGGATCGGGACGGCCTCCATTCGCCGACGCGCGCAGCTGCTAGCGCTCGAGTCGACGCTCATGATCGAGCCGTTGCGAGGCAACATCGACACGCGGCTGCGCAAGCGCACCGAGCGCGGGCTCGATGCGGTCGTGCTCGCCGCCTGCGGGCTCGACCGGCTCGGTCTCGCGCAGGAGATCGGCCGTCGGTTCGACCCGGAGGAGCTTCTGCCCGAGGCCGGGCAGGGCGCGCTCGCGCTGCAGGTGCGGGCCGGCGAGGAGGAGCTCGTCTCCCGCGTCGACGATGCCGAGACCCGCCGTCGCGTGGAGTCGGAGCGTCGCTGCGTCGCACTGATCGGAGGCGGCTGCCTGGCGCCCGTCGCGGCACATCACGACGGCGACCGGCTGACTGCGCTCGTCGCCGACGAGGACGGCCGCTGGCTGGAGCGGCGAAGCGGCGACGACGCCGAGGCGCTCGGGCGCGAGCTGGCACGGTTCGCGGCGTCTGCGACGTGAGCGAATCCGCGCAGAGACGGCACCGATCCGCGCCTCGCGGCCGGCTACCGTGGTCAACCCCGTGGGTGGGTGGGGGTTAGGGACGGGCGATGGCGCGTCTCGTCGTCACTCGCCCGCCTGAGCGCGCCGAGGAGCTCGTGTCCGCCCTGGTCGCGCGCGGCCACGAGGTCGCGGTGTGCCCACTGGTCGCGCTCCAGCCGGTCGGGCCCGACACGGTGGACGTCTCGGGCTACGACTGGGTGGTCGTGACCAGCCGGACCGGCGCGGAGGAGCTGCTCCGCCGCCGCCGGGGCGCGCTTCCGCCGGTTGCCGCCATCGGGCCCGGGACGGCGGCAACCCTGCGAGCGGGGGGCCTGCAACCGGCGCTCGTCGCGTCGGTCTCGACCCAGGAGGGCTTGCTCGCCGAGCTGCCACGGCCGGCCGGCAGGGTGCTCTTCGCCGGCGCGAAGGGTGCGCGGGGGCTCCTCGTGGACGCGCTCGACGCCGACTTCGTCCCTCTGTACCGCACTGTCGCCCTGCAGCCAGCGTCGTTCCCGCCCGCGGATCTCGTCCTGCTTGCCTCGCCGTCGGCCGCCGTGGCCTTCGCGGCGCTGACGCTCGATCTTCCGGCCGTCTCGATCGGGCCGCAGACGACCCGGGCCGCCCGCGAACGCGGTGCCTCGGTCGTCGCCGAGGCTCCAACACACGACACCGCCGGCCTCGTCGCCGCGGTCGAGGAGGCGCTCTCCCGGTTACCCTCGGCCGGCCGATGACGGCGCGCTTCATCACCTTCCTGACCGACTTCGGACTGCAGGACGACTTCGTCGGCACCTGCCACGGAGTGATCAAGCGACTCGCCCCGGACGTCCAGGTGATCGACATCACCCACGGCATTCCCCCGCAGGCGGTGCTCCAGGGCGCGCTCGTGCTCGCGCAGACGCTTCCGTACATGCCCGTCGGCGTGCACCTCGCGGTCGTCGACCCGGGCGTCGGCGGAGCGCGGCGTCCGCTCGCCCTGCGCGACGGCGAGGGACGCCTCTACGTCGGGCCGGACAACGGGCTGCTCGTCCCGGCGGCCACACGGCACGGCGGCGTCGCCGAGGCCCGCGAGCTGACGAACCCCGACTTCGCCCTTCCCTCCGTCTCCCGGACGTTTCACGGACGCGACCTGTTCTCGCCGGCGGCGGCGCACCTCGCGCTCGGCGTTCCGCTGCAGCAGCTCGGTCCGCAGGTGCCGGTGGAGACGCTCGTGCAGCTCGACCTTCCGCAGCCCAGGGTCGGGGTCGACCGGATCGACGCGACCGTGCTCTACGTCGACCGCTTCGGCAACATGCAGCTGAACCTGACCCGTGACGACCTCGAGCGGGTGGATGTGTTTCCGGGACGGCGGCTCGAGCTCGCGATCGGCGGAGAGCGTTACTACGCCGTCGCCGCTCGCACCTTCGCGGACGCGCGCAGTGGCGACATCGTCCTCTACGAGGATGCGTACCGGAACGTCTCGATCGCGATCAGCGGCGGGAACGCTGCGTCGATGTTCGCGGTCGCGCCGGGGACCGAGGTTCGAATCCGGCTCGAGCTCGCGTGATCGGAGGCGAACGGTTCGCGCGCCTCGCGACGACGCTCGTCGTGAAGCGCCCGGTCGTCTGGAGACTCCTGCGGCGGCCGATGCGTCGGATGTTCAACGAGCTGGCGCCGCGCTGGGACTCGTTGCGGACGGCGGGTGCCCTCGACGCCTACCGCGAGGCGCTCGCCCTGGTCGATCCGCCTCCGCGGCGCGCGCTCGACGTCGGCACGGGTACCGGCGCGGGAGCGCTCGAGATCGCGAGGCGCTGGCCTGACGTCGAGGTCCTCGGCGTCGACCTCGCCGAGCGAATGATCGCCGAGGCGCGGCGCAAGACACCGCCGGAGCTCGCCCACCGCGTGCGCTTTGCTGTCGCCGACGCCGCCCGCCTTCCCTACGAGGACGGCGGATTCGATCTGGTCACGCTCCTGAACGTCGTGCCCTTCTTCGACGAGCTCGCGCGCGTCGTCCGCCGAGGCGGCACGGTCGTCGTCTCCTTCTCGCTGGGCCGCGAGACGCCGATCTGGGTGCCCTCTGACCGCCTCCGCGGCGCGCTCGGACGTGCGGGATTCGGCGACTTTCACGAGCTCGAGGCGGGAACCGGGACCGCGCTACTGGCGCGTCGCGGCGAGGCGGAGTAGACTCGAAGGCGAAGGGCGTTCGCGACGCGGTAGCACCGGTCCGGACGCCCCTTTTTTGCCGCCGAACGTCGCCGCCGAAGTCGGGCGGCGCGGCGAAAACGCAGTCAGCCTGTGAGGCCGTGAGCGGCGTCCGCAGCGAGGCCGCAGCGGACGCACGCCATCTCGCGGCCGCTCACCTGGGGCGGCGCGACGTCCCACCGGTGGCCGTGGAAGACGCAACTCAGGAACCTGACGACGGAGAGCATCACGCCATCCATCGTACGGACGAGACGTCGGCGCGGCGGGCGGGTTCACATGATCCTTACGGCCGCGCGGCCCGACCTCCCGCTGTCAGCACTCCCGGCAGAACACGAACGCGGGACAGGTGCCGCGCCGCAGCGTCCAAAGGACGCCGTGAACGTGTGGTTGGCGCTGTTGATCTCGTCGCAGCGGGCGTACACTCGGGTGTTCCGCGCCGCGCGGGCTACGTCGCAGGGGGCGACAACGCTTCCCACAAAGGAGGAGAGAGTTGTATCTGGCAACGTCGAAGGTCGAGGATTTCGACCGCTGGTGGAGTGTCTTCTCAACCACAAGCCTTGAGAAGCGAAAGCAGCACGGGTCCAAGGGTTCGCACGTCTTTCGCGATCCCAACGAGGAGAGCCGGGTCTGGGTGCTCTTCGACTGGGATGCGGAAGGCTGGCAGAACTTCGTCTCCGACCCCGAGGTCCCGGCGATCCTTCAGGAAGCCGGGCACGCAACGAGGCCACAGATTGCGGAGTTGGCCGGCCCGCTGGACGGCTAGGTAGCCTTGGCCCGGGATCGAACTCTCGAGGAAGGCCTGCGCGCCCGGCGGCCTTCCTCCTTTCGCCTCCTGCCCCTCGGCGCCGATTAGAGACTCCGCCGCGACTTCGTCTCGTTCCTTGGCACCGCGCCGAACAGGAGCGCGGGCGAACGGCGGTCGCCTCCCTCGGCAGGTCGAACCCGGATCGCGCCGGCTGCTACGCCGGATGCTCGCATGTCGCGGATAGCAGCTATGGCGAGGGCCGGAATCGAACCGGCGACACCACGGTTTTCAGCCGTGTGCTCTACCGACTGAGCTACCTCGCCGCGTAGCGAGTGTAGCCGCGCCCGGCTGATTTCTCGCCGCTGTTCATGCCTCGCGCGTGCCCTCGATCGCCTTCGAGCGCCGCCAGTGCCGGCTTGGCCGGCGCTGGCTCACGGACGCCGGTGTGCGACTCGATCGAGCGGTTCGCGGAGGACCAACGGTTCACCCGCGCAGGACACCACGGTTTTCAGCCGTGTGCTCTACCGACTGAGCTACTTCGCCCCGGGGCCAGTCAGCGGCGGCCCGGTTAGCCTTGGCCGCCGTGCTCGGCGAACCCAAACACCGCCCGGTTGCGGTAATCGGAGCCGCGCTCGACCTCGGCCAGGCGCGCCGCGGCGTCGACATGGGGCCGTCGGCCATCCGCTACGCGGGGCTCGAGGCCCGGCTCGCCGGGCTCGGCCGCCTCTACGTCGACCGCGGCAACGTGGCGACGGCCGTCGCCGAGGCCGTCGCGGAGGACGACGCGCGCGCGCCCGGTACCTGCCCGAGATCCTGGCGACGTGCGAGCGGGTCGCGGCGCTCGTGGCCGAGGCGCTCGCGGCGGACCAGCTTCCGCTCGTCCTCGGCGGGGACCACTCGGTCGCGCTCGGCACGCTCGGCGGACTCGCGCGCGCGCACGGCGAGGCGGGCGGCGTGCTCTGGATCGACGCGCACGCGGATCTCAACACGCCCGAGACCTCGCCGAGCGGCAACGTCCACGGCATGGCGCTGGCGGCCCCGCTTGGCCTCGGGGGCGACGCGTTCGAGAGCGAGGCGTGGTCGTTGCCGGCCGTCGACGCGAGCCGCGTGGCCCTCGTCGGCGTCCGGGCGCTCGACGAGGGCGAGCGCCAGGCCTTGCGGCGACTGGGCGCGAGGATCTTCACGATGAGCCACGTCGATCGGATCGGGATGGAACGGGCGGTCCGCGAGGCACTCGAGCACGTCGCCGGCCCGGGCTTCGTGCACGTCTCGCTCGACATGGACGCGATCGACCCCGATGTGGCGCCAGGCGTCGGGACGCCCGTGCGCGGCGGCCTCTCCTACCGCGAGGCGCACCTCGCGATGGAGCTCGTCGCGGAGTCGGGGCTCGCCGGCTCGCTGGAGGTGGTCGAGGTCAACCCGATCCTCGACCGGGAGAACGCGACGGGCGCCCTCGCCGTCGAGCTCGTGGCGAGCGCGCTCGGCGCGCGGATTCTCTAAAGGCGGCGCTCGCGCCGCCGACCGTCTGAATCGACCGGTCGACACGGCTGCGATTGCCGAACCTCTACTCCCCCGTCTCCTCGCCGCTACCGCTCGGCTCGTAGTAGCGGCGGCCCCGGAGCTCCTCCGGCAGGTACTCGAGCTCGAACCCGGCCGGGTCGTCGTGCGGGTAAACGTAGCCCTTGCCCTTGCCGAGCTGCTTGCGGACGAGGGCATAGCCCGCGCTCTGGAGCATCTTCGGGGGCCGCAGGACTCCGCGCTCCTCGACGTCTCTCGTCGCCTCCGCGATCGCGCGGTAGCTGGCGTTCGACTTCGGCGCCCGCGCCAGGTAGATCGCGGCCTGGGCGAGGTTGAGCCGGGCCTCGGGGAGCCCGACGAACTCGACCGCGTGCGCGGCGGCGACGGCGACGAGCAACGCGCGCGGGTCGGCGTTGCCGACGTCCTCGGAGGCGAGGATCACCATCCGGCGGGCGATGAAGCGTGGATCCTCGCCCCCTTCCAGCATCGCGGCGAGGTAGTAGACGGCGGCGTCCGCGTCGCCGCCTCGCATCGACTTGATGAAAGCGGACGCGAAGTCGTAGTGCGCATCGCCGGCGCGGTCGTACACGAGCGGGGGCTTGCGGGCGGCGTCCTCGACGTGGGCCTCCGTCAGCGGCGAGTCCTCGGAGACAGCCGTCTGCCACGCCAGCTCGAGCACGTTGAGCACCGTGCGCGCGTCGCCGCCCGAGCGCCGCGCGATCAGCGACGCAAGCTCGTCGGGGACGCTCGCATCGAGCTCGGCGGCGCCGCGCCGGACGACCACCTCCAGCTCGTCGTCCGAGAGCGGCTCCAGCTCGTACACCTGGCAGCGCGAGAGCAGGGCCGAGTTCACTTCGAAGTACGGGTTCTCGGTCGTCGCGCCGATCAGGGTGACCAGCCCCTCCTCGACGGCCGGAAGAAGCGCGTCCTGCTGCGCCTTGTTGAAGCGGTGGATCTCGTCGAGGAAGAGGATCGTGCGCTGCGCGTTCCCGCCCAGACGGTCACGGGCCTGCGCGATCACCGTCCGGACGTTGGCGACGGTGGCCGACACCGCCGAGAGCTCCTCGAATGCGGCCCCCGTTCGTAGCGCGACGATCCGGGCCAGCGTCGTCTTCCCGCTTCCCGGGGGCCCGTAGAGGATCATCGAGGCGACGCGGTCCTCCTCGATCGCCAGGCGCAGCGCCGACCCCTCGTCGAGCACGTGCCGTTGGCCGACGAACTCGTCGAGCGTCTGCGGCCGCACGCGCAGCGCGAGCGGCGCCACGTCGCCAGCGCGTTCGCGCGCGGCGTCCGAAAAGAGGTCGGCCATGGGGCAAGTATGCTCCGCGCGTGTCGAGCGAGGATCCGGCCCAGACCGCGATTCCGGGCCACGGGCAGGGCGACGGAGCCGCGCAGGCGGACGACGAATTCGCGCCGATCCTTCCCGGCCAGGGGGCGAGCGACTACGAGCGCTACCTGCGAACCGACGAGCTCCTGGCGCTGCAGAAGCGACCCGAGGAGCGGGCGCACCGCGACGAGCTGCTCTTCCAGACCGTCCACCAGTCGTCGGAGCTGTGGCTTCAGCTCGCGGCCGCGGAGGTGGAGGCCGCGACCGCGAAGCTCGAGGAAGGAGCGATCCGGCCGGCCCTCCGCCTGCTCCGCCGTGCGGCGCTCTGCCTGCAGCTGATCACACGCCAGCTCGACATGCTCGAGCAGCTCTCCCCGTGGGAGTACACACGCCACATCCGCCCCGTGCTCGGCCATGGGAGCGGCTTCGATTCGCCGGGCTTCGGAGCGGCGAGGCGCGTCTCTCCTGCACTCGGGCAGGCGTTTCATGCCCTGCGGCGGGCGCAGGGCCGCTCGCTCGTCGACGTCTACCGCGAAGGCGGCGATCTCTACGACCTCGCCGAGGCACTGACCGAGTGGGACGAACGGCTCGCCGCCTGGCGGGTTCGCCACTTCCAGGTCGTCTCCCGGATCATCGGCGACCATGTCGTCGGGACGCAGGGCACGCCTGTCGAGCTGCTTGGCGGGCTGATCAAGAATCGGCTCTACCCCGAGCTCTGGCAGCTGCGGAACGAGATGACCGAGCTCGCCAAGCGCGAGGGCTAGTGCCCTGTCCGGGGAGTAAGGCGCGCCCTGGCCGGCTGCAAAGCGGCGCCATGTGGCGTCCTCGGTCGCGCCGATATGTCGGCATATCGGGGCTCCCTGCGTCCTTGCCTGGCTTGCTTTTCGCGCGCCAGGATCGTCACCCCACTCCCCGGACAGGGCACTAGTGGCGGTCGCGTCGCTCCGCGAAGAGGCAGTCGAGCTGCTGCAGGGGTTGATCCGGCTCGACACCGTCAATCCTCCGGGGAACGAAAGCGCGGCTGCCGAGTATCTGCGCGACTACCTGGAGGAAAGCGGCGTCGCGTGCGAGTTGTACGCGCGGGTGCCCGAACGCGCGAACCTCGTGGCGCGACTGCCGGGTCGCGGCAGCGGCCCGAGGCTCGCGCTCCTCTCGCACACCGACACGGTGCTCGCCGACCCGGACGAGTGGCAGGTCGATCCGTGGTCGGGCGCGCGGCGCGGGGACGAGGTCTGGGGCCGGGGCGCGCTGGACATGAAGGGACAATGCGCCGCGAGCGCGGTGGCGATCGCCTCGCTCGCGCGCGAGGGGTTCCGCCCGAACGGCGACGTCGTCTTTGTCGCGGCCGCGGACGAGGAGGTCGGCGCCGGCTTCGGGCTCTCCTGGGTCTGCGAGGAGCATCCGGAAGCTGTCCGCGCGGAGTACGCGGTCAACGAGGGGGCGGGCGAGCGGGTCGTCCTCGGCGGCCGCCCGATCTACCCGTGCGCGCTCGCGGAGAAGATGAGCCGGCCGTTCCGCCTGCGGGTTTTCGGCCGCAGCGGCCACGCTTCAATGCCGGCGATCGCCGACAACGCGCTCGTGAAGGCTGCGCGCTTGATCCAGCGGCTCGGGGAGTACGAGCCCGAACGTCGCTACATGCCCGAGACGGGGGCGCTCGTGGAGACGATTCTTGGCGAGGTTCCCCCCGTCGAGGAGGTGCTCGAGCGGCTCGAGGCCGTGAGCGGCGAGGCGCGGGAGCTGGTCGAGCCGCTGCTCGCGCCGACCTTCGCTCCGACGATGGCAAGCGCGTCGCAGAAGCGGAACGTGATCCCGGCTCTGTGTGAGGTCACCGTCGACTGCCGGGTGCTCCCCGGCCAGGATCTTGAGGCGCTCGACCGGCTCGTGCACGAGCTCCTCGGCCGCGACGACTACGAGCACGAGCTGCTAGAGGCGGCCGGCGGCACCCGCTCGCCCGGCGACACGCCGCTATGGGACGCGATTGCGTCCTTCGTCCGGGAGCTGGAGCCGGAGGCCGCCGCGGTTCCGTACTGCGTCCCGGGATTCACGGACAGCCACTGGTTGCGCGCCGCGTTCGGGACCGTCGCCTACGGCTTCTTCCCGATCCGGGCGATGGAAGCGGAGCTGGCGGCGCGGCTGATCCATTCTGCCGACGAGCGCGTGCACGTCGACGATCTCGAGCTCGGCACGGAGTTCCTCCGCCACGTCGCGCGGGCGATCGGCGCCCTCGAGCGCTGATCCGCGGCTAGGCTGGGACTGATGGCGGAGAAGATTCGGCTCGGCGGGATGGCGCTCGCGAACGGCGTGCTCGTGCACGGACCCTCCGCGTGGGCATGCGCGGTCCGCACGCGGGGCGGCGAGGTCAAGGTCGCTTCCGCGCCCAAGCGGTTCCGCGCCGCCGGCGTCGACAACCCGCTCCTTCGCGGCCCCGCTCGGCTGCTCGAGGCGCTTTCGCTGCTTCCCCAGGTGCGGCGGACGCTGCCCGAGGCCCGCCTGCCCTTTGAGCGGCCCGCAGTGCTCGCGTCGATGCTCGGGAGCGGCGCCGCCGTCCGCCTGGTGCGCGGCTCGCGCCTGCGCCCGGCCGCACAAGAGCTCGCTGCAGGCCTGCTCTCGCTCGCGCCGGCGTTGCTCGCGCTCAGGGGCTCGCAGCTCGCGGGCTACCACGGCGCGGAGCACGTCTCGATCGGAACGTACGAGCACGACCGTCCGGCGGAGAAGGAGCACGAGCGCTGTGGCACGCACCTCGTCGGGCCGCTGATCGCGACGACCGCGGTGGGCAACGCGATCGCCTCGCGCGCACCCGCGCGCCTGCGCACGCCGGCACGGGCGGCGGCCACGCTCGGCGCGCTGGCGGCCTCCACCGAGCTCTTCGGCTGGATGGTGCGAAACAGCGAGAGCCCGCTCGCGAAGGCGCTCGCGCGCCCCGGGCACGAGCTGCAGACCCGCTTCGCCACGGCGGAGCCGACGCCCGAGCAGGTCGAGGTCGCGGGAGCAGCGCTCCGCGCCTGCCTCGACCTCGAGCATCAGCATCTAGCCTCGCCGAAGGCAGGGCGTTAGCGACTCGGCTCCGCGAAGCGGAGCCCGAGTCGGACCCACGGAGGGGCCCGCGGGGGAACCCCGGTTCCCCCGCGAAGCGAGCGGCAGCGAGCGACAAGCGTGAGGAGGGGGTTCTCGGGGGAACCCCACCGGTTCCCCCGGCTAGCCTCGCCGAAGGCGAGGCGTTGACACAATCGCCCGCGATGACGTCCGCCCTCCTCGTCGACCTTTACCAGCTGACGATGGGGCAGAGCTACGTCGCCGAGGGCATCTCCGAGCGGCCCGCGACGTTCAGCCTCTTCTTTCGACGCCTTCCCGACGGGTGGGGCTACGCCGTCGCGGCCGGGCTCGCCGACCTGCTCGACTACCTTGAGCAGCTTCGCTTCGCGGACGAGGAGGTCGAATACCTCGGCTCGACCGGGCTCTTCACGGAGCCCTTCCTCGAGCGCCTTCGCGCTCTCCGCTTCACCGGCGACGTCCGCGCGCTGCCCGAGGGGACCGTCTTCTTCCCGCACGAGCCGGCCGTCGAGGTCGCGGGCCCGCTGCTCGAGGCGCAGCTCGTGGAGACCATGGCAATCAACCTTGTCCACCTGCCGACCCTGATCGCCAGCAAGGCGGCCCGCTCGGTCGACGTCGCCGGAGGCCGCAGCCTGGTCGACTTCTCGCTGCGGCGTACGCACGGCGGCGAGGCGGGGCTGAAGGTCGCTCGTGCCAGCTACCTGGCGGGATTCGATGCGACGAGCAACGTCCTCGCCGGGCGCGAGTACGAAATTCCGATCTCGGGCACGATGGCGCACTCGTACGTCGAGAGCTTCGAGGACGAGCTGAAGGCGTTCCGCGCCTACGCGCGGGCCTACCCGGACCGCGCGATCCTGCTCGTCGACACGTACGACGTGGCCGAGGGCACGCGGCGGGCGATCGAGGTCGCGCGCGAGCTCGCGGCGGCCGGGCACCGGCTGCGCGGTGTGCGCATCGACTCAGGCGATCTCCTCGATCTCAGCCGCGAGGCACGCGCGCTCCTCGACCAGGCGGGATTCGAGGACGCGATCGTGTTCGTGAGCGGCGGCCTCGACGAGCGCGACATCGAGGCGCTGCTCACCGCCGGAGCGCCGATCGGCGGCTTCGGCGTCGGCTCGAAGATGGGGACGGCCGCAGACGCGGCCTTCCTCGACATGGCGTACAAGCTGGTCGAGTTCGACGGCCGTCCGACGCTGAAGCTGTCCGCGGGGAAGGCGACGCTGCCGGGACGCAAGCAGGTGTGGCGGCGGGACGGCTACGACCTCGTCGGCCTCGAGGGCGACGAGGAGGGGCTGCTAATCGAGGTGATGAAGGGCGGCGAGCGCCTGCACGAGGAGTCGCTCGAGACGAGCCGCACGCGTGCGCGGGAGCAGCGCGAGGCCCTCGCGGGGGAGCTTCGGCGCGTCGACGCGATCCCGTACGACGTGCGTGTCGATCCCGAGCTCGAGCGCCTGCGCGAGCGGATCGTCTCAGGCTGAGATTGCGAGCCCCGGCCAGCTCTCGACCGGGTCGGTCGAGCGGACGACGTGCATGCCGGCCTCGGCGAAGCGGCGGAAGGCCGCGTCCGCCTCGTCCGTATAGTCGACGACGCCCGGCACCACAACCGACGACGTGCAGTCCTCGAGTAGGTAGACCTTCTCCGCGAGCGCGCGGTCGCGGCGGGCGACGTCCTCCAACAGGTCGGCGATCGTCCAGGCGACGCAGTGGCTCTTCGCCTGGCCCGCCACGATCACGGCATCGAACTCGAAGAGCTCGTCGAGCAACGGGCTCGCTCGCTCGCCGAGCGGCTCGCCGTCGGGGCCCTCGGTCACCTCCGGCCCGAGCATCGAGTAGTGCTCGGTATGGGGATTCGACCCTTTTACTTGGAAGCGCGGCTGGCTGCGGCGGGCGAAGGCGTGGAACCAGACCGCTTCCTCCACGGCCGCGACGAGCGCGTGCCCGATCCCGCCGAGCATCGCGTGATAGGGCCAGATGGTCAGGTTGTACTTGCCGCCGGCTCGTAACGCGCGCGTGTAGTGCAGGAGGTTGCGCTGCCCCCAGTCCGGGTCGACGCCGAGCGCCTCGCCGACGGCGGGGTTGAATCGCCAGCGACCCTGCTCGACGTCCTCGACGGAGACGAGTGTGTACGGATCGGGGTGGCGGCCGCGCGCATCGACCAGGTAGACGGCGTGGAAGATCTGCATCGCCTGGTGCGTGTCCAGGGTCGGGATGACCTGGCTGACGAGGTCGAGGTTGCGGTAGAGGAACTCGCACAGCCGTCGGTTGTCGTCGACCGCGCCCGTCCCCGAGCGGCCGGCGATAAAGAGCTCGAACCCGGGTGTGCAGAAGGTGTTCTGGACGTCGACTGCCACGAGCGCGACGCGGGTCGCGTCGTCTTCTGCGGCGCCGAGTCCGTGCTCGGCGGCCCACGCCTCAGCCTCCTTCGCCCGTTCCTCGTAGTGGACGCGCCACACCTCGCCCACGCGCTCGGGCGCGAAGTGTGGGGGTACCGGAAGCACGGACGTAGTGTAGAAACCGGATCGCCGCCATCGAGTACCGGAGGTGCCGTGACCTCGACCGAGCCTTCAGGCCGAGGCAACGAGGAGTTCTGGCGCGACTTCCTCACGCGGGGCCACTCGAAGGAGCGGGTCGGCCGGCGGCTGTTCAAGCTGATCCCGCGCACCCCGCGCTGCCGGCTCTGCGCGGCGCCGTTCGCAGGCGTCGGGGCCCCGTTGATGCGAGTGATCGGCAAACGGCCCTCCGACAAGAATCCGAACTGGTGCGCGTCGTGCTTCACCTTCATGTCACGCCACCACGGCGGAGCCGAGATCGAGTGCACCTTCCTCTTCGCCGACGTCCGAGGCTCCACGGCGCTTGCGGAACGCGTGGCGCCGGCCGACTTCCGCCGGCTGATGGACCGCTTCTACGACACGGCCTCCACGTTGGTCTTCGACCACGACGGGATCGTCGACAAGTTCGTCGGCGACGAGTTGGTCGCGATGTTCTTTCCGCTGCTGACGGGGGAGCGGCACGCCGCCGGCGCGATCGATGCGGCTCGCGCACTCTTCGCCGCGGTCGGCCATGCCGATCCCGCCGGTCCCTGGCTCCCCCTCGGCGCGGGCGTGCACACCGGGATCGCCTGGGTCGGCGCCGTCGGGTCGGGGACGCGTACCGAGCTGACGGCGCTCGGCGACGCGGTCAACACGACGGCTCGACTGGCGTCGGCTGCGGCGCCCGGGGAGATTCTCGTCACGGTCGAAACCGCCAGGGCCGCGGGTCTTGACTCGGACCTCGACCGGACGTGGCTGGAGCTGAAGGGAAAGCAGGAGAGGACGGAGGTCGTCACGCTCGCGATCCTCCGTCAGGTCGACTGACGGCGAACTTGCTCGAGCCGCCCCCGCTCGTCCACCGCGCGTTCGCTCTCGCGGGGCAACTCGGGTTCGAGCGCTCCTGCAGTCTCGAGACCGGCCGGCTGCTCCACGTGCTGGCCGCGGGGCGCGGCCGCACGCGCGCCGGCGAGATCGGGACCGGCTGCGGTGTCGGCGCCGCCTGGATCCTCGCCGGACTGGCTCCGAGCGTGCCGTTCGTAACCGTCGAGCGTGAACCGCGGCTGGCTGAGGCCGCGCGTGAGCTGCTCATCGGCGATGCGAACGCGCGCGTGCTCGAGGGTGACTGGCGCGACGTCGCCGCGGCCGAGGCTCCATTCGACCTCCTGTTCGTCGACGCCCGCGACGCGAAGACCGATCCGGCCGTGGTCGGCCTGCTCGCGCCGGGCGGCACCGCGATCCTCGACGACCTCAGGCCGGGCCGCCCGATGCCGTACCCCGTACGCGAGCTCTGGCTGGATCATCCCGAGCTGGCCGCGATCGAGGTCGCGGTCAGCGAGCGCGAGGCTGTGATCCTCGTCACGCGGATTCTTTAGCGGACCGCAACGACTGCCGATGAGGGAGCAGATGCCCGACGGCGGCGCCTTGGTCCGGTCGTTCACCGAGCTCGCGCTCACCTGGATGCCGATGCTCCTGTTCGGCCTGCTCGTTTACTTCGTCTGGCGCTCGACGCAGCTCGTGCCGCGCGTGAAGGCGAGCGCGATCAGGCCGACGCGGAGCACGGTGCGCTGGGACGAGGTGGCAGGGCTGGAGGAGGCGAAGGAGGAGCTCCGCGAGGTGGTCGAGTTCCTGCGCGACCCGACGCGCTTTCACCGCCTCGGCGCCCGCGTGCCGAAGGGGCTGCTCCTCTACGGCCCTCCCGGGACCGGAAAGACATTGCTCGCGAAGGCGGTGGCACATGAGGCCGGTGCAGCCTTCTACTCGCAGAGCGCGTCGGCGTTCGTCGAGATGTTCGCCGGCCTCGGCGCGGCGCGGATTCGCAAGCTCTTCGAAGAGGCGCGCCGAAACGCGCCGGCGATCGTATTCATCGACGAGCTCGACGCAGTGGGCGCCGCGCGCGGCGGGGGCCACGGTCTCAACCGCGAGCAGGACCAGACGCTCAACCAGCTGCTCGTCGAGCTCGACGGCTTCGACGCGGGAGGGGAGGTCGTGGTGATGGGCGCGTCGAACCGGCTGCAGGATCTCGACGCGGCGCTCCTGCGCCCCGGGCGATTCGACCGTCACGTCCTTGTCGCGCCGCCCGACGTCGCGGCGCGCGAGGCGATCCTGCGCGTCCACACCCGCGGCAAGCCGCTCGCGGACGGCGTCGACCTTGCACAGATCGCCCGTCAGACCGCGGGGCTCACGGGTGCCGACCTCGCGAACATCGCGAACGAGGCCGCGATCTTCGCCGGGCGGAAGGAGCACGACTGGATCGCCGCCGCCGACTTCGACGCCGCCGTGGAGCGCGTCGTCGCCGGTCTTCAGCAGCGTCGCGTCGTGAGCGAGAAGGAGAAGCGGATCCTCGCCTACCACGAGGCTGGCCACGCGCTCATGTCCCACTTGATGGGAGACACGCTTCCGGTCCACAAGGCGACGATCGTCTCGCGCGGCGACGCGCTCGGCTTCACGTTCAACCTCCCGAGCGAGGACCGCTACCTGCACACGCGCGAGGAGCTGGTCGACATGATGAAGATCTTCCTCGGCGGCCGAGCGGCCGAGCAGGTCGTGTTCGGCCGCGTCACGAACGGGGCCGCGAACGACCTGGAGCGCGTAACCGACATCGCGCGGGCGATGGTGTTCGAGTGGGGCATGAGCGAGGAGGTCTCGTCCCGCACCATGCGCGCGGATAACTACGCGCTCTCGGAGGAGACGAAGCGGCTCCGCGACAGCCAGCAGGCGCGGCTGACCGACGAGGCGTACGCCGAGACGCTGCGCCTGCTCGAGAAGCACCGCGCCGCCCTCGACTCGGTTGCCGCCGCCCTGCTCGAGAAGGAGACGCTCGTCCGCGAGGAGCTGGAGGCGCTGCTCGCCGACGTCGAGGCCGAGTCGACCTCGACGGAGACGGTCGGCACCGTCCGCCTAAGGGCCACTCGCTAGCATCGCCCGCGTGGAAGCGCGCGGCATCCACCACCTCGGAGTCGCCGTCGAGGACCTCGACGAGGCGCTCGACACGTACTCGCGGCTGTTCGGGGCGGAACTCGAATACCGGGGCGAGATGGCCGATCAGGGCGTCGAGGCCGCGGCCGTGCGTGTCGGCGACGGACTGGTGGAGCTGCTCGCCTCGCTCGGCGACGACACGCCGGTGGGCCGCTTCCTCGCACGCCGAGGCCCCGGGATGCACCACGTCGCCTTCGAGGTCGCCGACGTGGACGCGGCGCTGGCGGATCTCGCCGCGGAGGGGGCCGAGCTGATCGATCCCGAGCCGAGAACGGGGCTCTTCGGCATGCAGGTCGCGTTCGTGCATCCCGACTCGGTCCACGGGGTGCTCGCGGAGGTCATCGCCGGTGCCTGAGAACGAGCGCGTTCGGCTCGAGCTCGGCTTCGAGGGCGGGCAGGGGATGGCGGTCCACGTCGACGCCGCAACCGCCGACGCCCTCGAGCGGGCTTTGGCCGAGGAGCCCGACACGGCCTTCGCGCTCGAGGCCGACGACGGCCGCTACACCGTCCGGCTCAGCCGCGTCACATATGTCAAGCGCTTCTCGCGCGAGAGCCGCGTGGGCTTCGGCGCCGGGTAGCGCCGGATCGCCGCCGGTTACAGCGACGCGGTCCACGGGCATCGTCACGCGGGATGACGGAGGTTACGACCTCGCCCGATCAGGAGCGCCGGCTCGTCGCGCGCGCGCAAGAAGGCGATCGTGATGCGCTCGAGCAGCTCTACCTCCTCCACTTCGACCGGATCTACAGCTACCTGCACATGAGCGTCGGCAACCGGCACGACGCCGAGGACCTGACGACGCAGACGTTCCTGAAGATGCTGGAGGCGATCCCGCGCTTTCGCTGGCGATCGGCGCCGTTCTCGGCGTGGCTGTTCCGGATCGCTCACAACCTCGCGATGGACCACTTCCGCGCTCGCCGCCGCTGGCAGCCGGAGGAGGAGGTGCCGGAGCCGCCGGAGGAGGAGCCCTCCGCTGAGGCAGCTGCGATGCAGTCCATCGGGCGCCAGAGCATGCTCGCGTTGATCGAAGACCTCTCGCCGGAGCAGAAGCAGGTACTGACGCTCAAGTTCGTCTTCAGCTTCGCGAACGGCGACGTTGCGACGATCCTCGGCAAGAGCGAGGGCGCGGTGAAGTCGCTGCAGCACCGGGCGCTGGCCTCCCTCCAGAAGCAGCTCGCCGGGACCGAGCCGAGCGCCGCGTAGAGCCCGATGGCGCTCGCGGCGGGCATCGTCGGGCTGCCTGGCGCCGGCAAGACGACGATCTTCAACGCGCTCACGCGCGCAGGCGGCAGCCCAGGTCACGAGAACGTGGGGACGGCGGCCATCGAGGACGAGCGTCTCGCCGCTGTCGCGAACGTCGTCGGCTCGCCCAAGACCACGCCGGCCGTCCTGCGCGTCGTCGATTTCCCCGGGTTCGGCACGGCGTCGCTCGGGAGGCTGCGGCAGGAGGACGCGCTGCTCGCGGTGCTCGACGGATTCTCCGCGGGCGGCGACGCCGAGCGCGACCTCGAGACGCTCCGGCTCGAGCTCGTCGTCGCCGATCGCGACCACGTCGAGAAGCGGCTCGAGCGCGCGCGGGCGCAGGCGAAGTCCGGTGACCGGGCGCTCCGCGGCGAGGTGGACGAGCTCGAGCGCGTGCTCGCCCACCTCGAGACGGGCGCGGGGCTCGCCGACTGGCCGGGAGGGCCGCCTCCGGGGCTGGAGCCGCTCACGACGAAGCCGCTCGTTCCGCTGGTCAACGGTCCCGCCGGGGTCGACGGCAAGCTCGAGGCGGAGCTCGCGGAGCTGCCCCCCGAGGAAGCGGATGCCTTCCGCGAGGGTCCTTCGGCGCTGAACGAGGTCGTGCAGCGCCTGTTCGAGGCGCTCGACCTGATCGTGTTCTTCACGGCGAACGAGAACGAGGCGCGGGCGTGGACGCTTCGCCGTGGGGAGACGACGCTAGCTGCCGCCGCGACGATCCACTCGGACATGGCGCGCGGCTTCATCCGCTGCGAGGTCGTCCGCTGGAGCGACCTCGTCGAGTCGGGCTCGCGGGCCGAGACCGCGCGGCGCGGCCTTCAGCGTCTGGAGGGGAAGGAGCACGTCGTGGAGGACGGCGACCTGCTCACGATCCGCTTCAACGTCTAGTCACTTGCGCGCTCAGCCACTCGCGCACGCGCGCGAACATCCCCGGCGCGAACGTGCTCGAGCGCAGCATCTCGGCGGTCAGGCCCGTCTGCGTCTCGACGAGCGCGTGGTTGCCGCCCGGGAACACCGCGATCGTGAAGTCGCGCCCCGGCTCCGCCGCGATGGGCTCGAGCCGGCCGGCGGACAGACGCGGGGGGATGTGGCGATCGCGGCCGCCGTACACCCACAGCGCCGGCAAGCGCAACGCCCGGATCCACGGGATCGGGTCGACGCCACCCGGCCCGCGGCGCAGCACCTCGGCGTCGATCTCGTCGTCGCTCAGCTCGGCCGGGCGCTCCCCCTCGCCGGCGAGATCCTGATAGACGTCGTTCTCGTCCGCTGTCACTGCCGGTCCGGAGAAGGTGACGAGGAAGCGGACCCTCGCCTCGCGGGAGGCGGCGAGCGGCATGATCCAGCCGGCCTGACTGTGGCCGGCGAGCCCTACCCCGGCGTCGTCGATCTCGGGCTGGGCCGCGAGGAACCGCACCGCCGCCTCCGCGTCTTTGGCGAGCACGTCGATCGCGCCACTTGTGGGCGACTCGCCCGGATAGGTTCCTCCCGACTGTCCGGTTCCACGCTTGTCGTAGGCGAGCACGGCGACCCCGCAGCGGACGAGGAGCGCCTGTAGATCCGGGAGGTAGGCCCGCGTCGTGCGTCCCGAGCCGTGGACGAACGCGGCGGCCGCATACGGTCCCCGGCGATCCGGCAGGGTCAGCGTCCCCGCGAGGGTGGCGCCGCCGCTTCGGAACCTGACCTCGAGCTGTCGCACGCCCTGTCGCACCGCACGTCCGCGCGGCAGGACGGCCGCGGCGGCGTCGAAGCTTGCCGCACCTGCGACCGGCGCGCGCGTGGCGAATCCGGCGCCGATCTGGAACCTCTCCCCCGACGGATACAGGCCGTGCACCTCGCCGGAGTCGAGGTCGACCAGGCGCGCAGGCCCGTAGGGATCGTCGACCACCGCAACGGGAGTCGGCCCCGCGTAGAAGCCGCGCGCGACGAGTCCGGGGGCCGGTCCGGGGCGCAGGTGGAGTGAGCCGCGAACGCCGCCCTGCGCGACGGTTCCGTCGATGCGGCGCGGCCGGACGCGACCCGTGAACAGCAGTGTCTCGGGGAGGCCCGGAAGGGCGAACCGGATCCGGCCTCGACGGATCGTGACCGGGACGGTCTGCGCGCCAGCGTGGCTGGGGCCGAGCGCGACCAGCGCCCGCCGACCCGTTACCGCGACGGCGATCGCGTCCTTGCCGTGAAGCGTGTACGTGCCCGTCCAGCTGGAGACGCGCGCGGACTCACGCCCCAGGGTGGGTCCGGCTGCGACGAGTAGGAACGCGAGGGCGGTGACGGTACGGGCTGCGGTCATGGCAAGATAGTGCGTCGACGCATCACTATACTGCGTTGACGCACTAGTTGCGATGCCGACCGATCGCCGTCTCCTCCTCACGCTCTTCACGTCCTTCCAGTACGTCGGGACGATCGTCGAGCGCCAGCTCGCGGTGGTCGGGCTCCCCGCGTATCTCTTCGGCTTGCTCTCGCACATCCGCCGGCGGGAGCCCGTCTCCCCGTCCGACATCTCGGCCGCGTCGGGCATCCCGATGACGACCCTGCGCGACAACATCCAGCGGCTCGTCGACCGAGGTCTCGCGAGGCGCGACCCCAACCCCGCAGACGCCCGCTCGTATCTGCTGGTGCTCACGCAGAAGGGCGATCTGCTCGCGCGAGCCGCAGACCCCGCGCTCCTCGCCGCGTACCTGGCGCTGGAGGAGCGGCTCCCGCGGCCGCTCGAGGAGTATGAGCAGACGCTGTCCGAGCTGAACCGGGCGCTCGAGGAGGTCGCTGAGCTCACGCCCCTGCCGGTGACCGCCGGCCGGCCGGCACGCACTCGATAGGCGCTGAAGGTGGTCTTGAACGCGTCCTGATGGTCGGCGCCGCCGAGTCGGCGCCTTAGCCCGCGGAAACGAGCGCCACCCCGGCGAGCGCGAGCGCGACCCCGACCTGTTGCACGCGCGCGATCCGCTCCGTGAGGACAGCCCGAGCGAGCACGACCACGACGACCGGATACAGCGACGCGAGGACGGCGACCACACTCACGAGGCCGCGGGTCGAGGAGGCGGCGAAGAGTGCCGTCGCCGCGGCGTCGAGCACGCCGATTGCGAGCAGTGGCACGACCGCCCGCGGCGCGCGGGGCAGCCGCGCGTGGAGTACCAGCGCGGCGGCGATCGAGAGAGACGTCGGCGAGATCCGCATCAGCAGGGTGGTCCAGAGTGCGCTGCCCGTGCGATCGCTCACCGCGTCCACGAAGACAAGACCGAATCCGAGGCCGATCGCGGCCGCGATCCCGTAGACCACTCCGGTAGTCAGCCGCGCGTCGCGCCACGTCTCGCGCTCTGCCTCGCGCGAGGCGAGCACGATGCCCGCGAGCGCCAGCACGACACCCGCGGTCTGGACAGATCCCGGCCGCTCGCCGCGGGCGACGCCGCCGAGCACGGGGACAGCTGCCGACGTCCCGCCGATCGGGGCGACGATCGACATCGGGCCAACGGCGAGCCCGCGGTAGAGGGCGACGAGGCCCCAGAACCCGATCGTGCTACCGCCGAGCGCGAGAGCGGTGGCGCCGAGGCTCGGCAGCCGGCGCTCGAGCACGACGACCGCCCCCGCCAGCAGGACGAGCCCGGCTGCCTGCGAGACCGTCATCACGACCGCGAGCGACATGCGGCGCGCCCAGAGACCGCCGACGAAGTCCGCAGCGCCCCACGACAGGCTCGCGGCGAGCGCGAGCGCGACGGCGGTCACGCCTCGGTGACGGGGCGGGTCGCGGCGACCGCGTCGAGCTGGTTGGCGTGGTAGAGGACCGCGGCCTCGGCGGTCCGCGCGGCGCGCACGTCGTGGTGGCAGGCGATCGCGTGCAGGAGTTCCGCCCGCAAGGCGTCGTCGAGCGCATCGGCGCGCTCCTCGACGAGCCGGAGGCCGAGATGGACGTGGCCGAGCAGGCGGCCCTCGTCCGTCTGACGGAAACCCGGACCGCGCATGAGCTCACTCGTGCGGCCGGCGTCGTGCAGGAGCGCGCCCGCGAGCAGCAGGTCGGCACGGAGACGCGCATGGAGCTGCGCGGTCTCGCGACACAGCGTGGCGACGCCCACGGTGTGCTCGAGCAGTCCACCGGCGTAGGCATGGTGCGCATCGGGCGCGGCGGGCAGCTCTCGGAGCGCACGCCGGAACGACTCGTCGCCGAGGAACCGGTGCACCGTCTCGCGGAGCCCCGCATGGGAGAGCTCCGCGCCGAGGAACTCGAGGAAGCCGTCGAGCTCGTCCGCGTCGCGGCGGAGCGACGGGGTCAACGTGCCCGGGTCGGCGTCGGGCGCCGCCTCGAGCGCGCGGATCTCGAGCTGGAGGCGGTCGCGGAACCGCTCCACGCGTCCGAGTACGCGGACGGCGTCGCCCTCGCCGAAGCGGGCGTCGAGCAGCTCGACGTCCTCCCACACGCGCGCCTCGATCCGGCCGCTCGGGTCGACGAGCTCCAGCGCGAGGTAGGGCGCGCCTGCCCGCGTTCGCAGCCGGCGCTTCATCGCGACGCCGAACACGCCCTCGACCACGCGGTCTTCGGCCAAGTCCGCGATCGAGGGCACGGCCGCGAGTCTAGGCGGTAGCCTGGATGCCGCCGTGGCCGACGTGAAGCCGTTCCGCGCGGTTCGCTACGACACCGGAAAGGTGGGGCCGCTCGAGCAGCTGGTCGCGCCTCCGTACGACGTCGTGTCGCCGGAGGAGCGCGCGCGCCTCGCCGCGCGCAGCCCGTACAACGTCGTCCACCTCACCCTGCCCGACGCAGAGGACGAGGCCGGGCGACGCTGGCGCGAATGGCGCGCGAACGGCGTGCTCGCCGAGGAGCGCGGCGGGCTCTGGGCACTGGTGCAGGACTACGTCGGCCCGGACGGCGTCGCGCGCACGCGCGCCGGGGTCGTTGCGGCTCTTCGTGTCGAGCCGTACGAGCGCGGAGTGGTGCTGCCGCACGAGCGGACGCACCGCGGGCCTAAGGAGGGCCGGTTGCGGCTGCTCCGCGCGGTGCGTGCTCACGTCGAGCCGATCTTTCTCCTCTACGACGGCGCGGCGCCCTTCTCGGTCCCCGATCGCGAGCCGGACCTCGAGGTCGAGGGCAGCCGGCTGTGGCGGCTCGACGACGACTCGATCGGCGCCGCTTTCGCCGACCGCCGCCTCCTGATCGCCGACGGCCACCACCGTTACGAGACCGCGCTCGCGTTCCACGAGGAGGACGCAACCGAGGAGAGCGCCTACCTGCTCGCGGTCCTGGTCAGCACGAGCGACCCCGGCGTCACCATCTTTCCCACCCATCGAGTGTTCGAGCGCTCGCCGAACGGGCGCTGGGGCGGGGCCGTGGAGCGCGACCCCGAGAGGGCGGTGAGCGCTCTCGAGCGGCTCCCGTACGACCGCGCTGCCGCAGTCGAGTACACGGCCGGCCGCGCGACGGTGACGACCGGCGACGAGGGGCTGCTCGACGTGCAGCTCGTCGACCGGCTCGGGCACGAGGGGATCGCCTACACGCCGGACTGGCGCGAGGCGGTCCGGCGCGTGGACGAGGGCGAGGCGGAGGTCGCCTACCTCGTCCGCCCACCGCTGATCGAGCAGGTCTTCGCCGCTGCCGCCCGGGGCGAGACGCTGCCGCAGAAGACGACCTACTTCTATCCGAAGCTGCTCTCCGGCCTCCTGTTCCTCCCGCTCGGCGCGACCGCGAGTTAGTGGCTCAGAGCCACAAAGTTTCTTGACGGACTGGCTTGGGCTCTGCCGCGCAGCGACGGAGGACGTTCGTGGCGTGCTCGCGGAGCTGCCGACGCGCGCCGAGCGCGAGCCGGTCGTGGGGACCGGCCTGGGCGGCGACGAGACGACGGCGATCGACGAGGCGGCAGAGCGGGTCATCGTCGAGCGCCTGCGCTCGAGCGGCGAGCGCTTCGTGCTCGTTTCGGAGGAGCTCGGCGAGCAGGCAATCGGGACAAACGGCGAGATCTGGGTGGTCGTCGATCCAATCGACGGCTCGCTGAATGCGAAGCGCGGGGTGCCGTTCTTCGCTGTCTCGATCGCGGTCGCCGGAGGGCCGACGATGGCGGACGTCCACTTCGGATACGTCCACGACTTCGGCACGGGGGAGGAGTGGACGGCGGAGCGCGGGCGAGGAGCGTTCCTCGACGGCGCGCCGCTCGGGAGCGAGCGGCCGAAGGCCGAGATCGAGATCCTCGCGTTCGAGGCGACTACGACCGCGTCGGTGAGCGAGCACGCCGCCGCCGTGGTGCCGCTCGCCTACCGCCTGCGCATCCTCGGCTCGCTCGCGCTCTCGATGTGCCATCTCGCCGCCGGCCGCGTCGATGCAGTCTGCTCGCTGAAGGCTGCCCGCTCGGTCGACATCGCCGCCGCACAGCTGCTCGTTCGCGAGGTCGGGCTCGCCGTCGAGCTGATCGAGGACGGGCCGTTCGACGCCGCGCCGCTCGACGTGCAGGCGCGTTCGCGCGTCGTCGCAGCGGGAACGCCCGAGTTGTGCCGAAAGCTCAGCGTGGCGCTGTCCGAATAGGCTGCTCCGGCTGGAACTACAAGCACTGGCGCGAACGCGTCTACCCGAAGGGCCTGCCCCCGCAGCGGTGGCTCGAGCACTACGCCACGCTCTTCGACACGGTCGAGGTGAACGCGACCTTCTACCGCCTTCCGACCGAGAAGGCCGTGACGGGATGGGTCGCGCAGTCGCCGCCGGACTTCGTCTTCGCGGTCAAGGCGAGCCGCTACCTGACCCACATCAAGCGGCTGACCGACCTTGGCGACGGCGTCGCCCGCTTCTTCGAGCGCATCCGGACGCTCGTCGCGTCGCCCAAGCTCGGGCCGGTGCTCTGGCAGCTGCCGGCCAACTTCCACCGCGACGACGAGCGGCTCGCCGCTGCCGTCGAGGCGCTTCCGCCTGGCCGGCACTGCTTCGAGTTCCGCCACCCGAGCTGGTTCGCCGACGCCGTCTACGCCGTGCTGCGCGACCACGGAGCCGCGCTCGTGATCGGCGACAGTCCCACCCGTCCCTTCCAGGCGCACGAGCTGACCGCGGACTGGACGTTCGTCCGCTTCCACTACGGCCGCCGCGGGCGGAATGGGAACTACTCCGAGCGAGAGCTCGAGGAGTGGGCTCGCCGGATCGAGCAGTGGCGCCGCCACGTCGAAATCTACGCGTACTTCAACAACGACTGGAATGCGTATGCCGTACGAAACGGGCTCTGGCTGAAGGAGCGCCTTGCGGTCTGATTGCTACGCTCGGACCGCGATGCCGAGCCGGGACGCGATTCTGAGCGCGCTCGAGGGGGTGATCGACCCCGAGCTCCGCAAGCCTGTGACGGAGCTCGACATGGTGCGCGACGTCGCGATCGACGGCGGCCGCGTAGCGGTGACCATCGCGCTTACCGTAGCCGGTTGCCCACTCCGGTCGAGCTTCGAGGAGCAGGTCGCGCGTGTGCTGTCGCCCCTCGAAGGGATCGAGAGCGTCGAGCTCTCCTTCGATGTGATGAGCCCCGACGAGCGCGCTTCCCTCACGGCGAAGCTTCGCGGCGGACGGAAGGAACGGACGACGGGGATCTCGGTCGACGCGGCCACCCGCGTGATCGCGATCGCGAGCGGCAAGGGCGGCGTCGGGAAGTCGTCGCTGGCCGCGAACCTCGCCGCTGCCTTCAGCCAGCTCGGGCGGCGTACCGGCATCCTCGACGCCGACGTCTACGGGCACTCGATCCCGCACCTGCTCGGCATCCGGCAACGACCGGTGCTCGTCGACCGGATGATCGTGCCGCCGGTCAAGCACGACCTCCACCTGATGTCGATCGGCTTCTTCCTCGACGACAACGCGCCGGTGATGTGGCGGGGCCCGATGCTCCACCGCGCGCTCGAGCAGTTTCTTTCCGATGTGCACTGGCCGAAGCTGGACGTGCTCCTCGTCGACATGCCCCCCGGGACGGGGGACGTCTCGATCTCGCTCGGCCAGCTGCTCCCGCGGGCGGAGGTCGTCGTCGTTACCACGCCGCAGCCGCTGGCGCAGGAGGTGGCCTCGCGGGCCGCGGCGATGGCGCGCAAGACGAACATGCGGCTGCTCGGCGTGGTCGAGAACATGACCGGCGAGGTGTTCGGCTCGGGCGGCGGAGCGGACCTCGCCGACGAGCTCCACGTGCCGCTCTTCGGAGCGGTCCCGCTCGACCCCGCGCTACGCGAGGCGGGCGACCGCGGCGAGCCGCTCGTGCTATCCGAGCCGGATGCCCCCGCCGCACGCGCGATCGTCGACGTCGCGGAGGCGATCGACGCGACGGCACGCGAGCGCGGCGTGGGGATCGTGAAGTCGCTGCCCGTGGTCGGCGCTACTCAAAGCTGACTACCAGGCGCCGGATCTCGTCGCCGTCCACGGCCAGCCTCAGCTCGCCCGCGCGGCGCCCGGCTTCGCGCCGCCACCCGTAGTCGGCGACGATCTCGCCGCCTTCCTCGCGCACGGCGCGGACGTCGATCTCGTCGTCGGGCGGCTGCTCGCGGTAGGCGACCGCGATCGCGTCCTTGCCCTGGAACGGGCCGACCGGAACGCCCCGGAAGACGAGCTCGGCGTCGTCGGCGAACTGCTCCAGCATCGGGCCGAAGTCGCCGGAGCGGACACCCTCGTTGAAGAGGCGCACGTGGCGGTCGAGGAGGGCCGTCACGACGGCGATTCTACGGAGGTCAGCCGCTCACGCGAACACCGTTCGGGAATGCGAAGGGCGCCCGCAGGCGCCCTCCGCGCTGGGCGGTGGTCGAGCCGATTCGCTAGGGCTTGCCGTGGCCCTTGTGCTTGCCCTTCCCGTGCTCGGTCGTGGCGGCCGCGGCGTTCTGCTGCGTCACCTTCCCGCAGCCCGTGCCGGCGAACAGGATCGCGGTGTTCGTCGCCGAGCCGCTGCCGAGTTGGCCGTCGAAGTCGTTGCCGCTGAGATTCGCCGAGAAGTTCGCGAGCAGCGCGCCGGCGTCGCGTACGCGGCCGGTGAGGAAGCCGCTCACGTTGCCGTTGTTGATGACGGCGGTGAGATTGGCCTTGGCCTTCAGCTGGCTGCCTTCGCCGCCCGAGCGGACGGTGAGCTTGCCCTTCAGCAGTCCGAGATCCTCCGTCGTGTTCACCGTCGAATGGAAGCGAATGCGGACGTTGCCGGCGAGCGCGCCGGTGGCGGTACCGGTGTAGACGCCCTTGGTGAGCTCGTAGGTGCCGTCGGCGCCTGTGCAGGTCTTCGTCTTCGTCTGCGCGGCCTTCGTCGTGTCGAACGTCGCCGTCGCCGAGGAGATGCCCTTCGGCATGACGGCGACTGCGACACCGGCCGCCGTGAGCCCGACGAGCGCGGTGATCGCGATCCATTTGAGCTTTCGCATCTGGCCCTCCGAAATGCCGTGGGGTAATCGTCCTGCTCTACGCGCACGATGCACCACCGGTGGCCGGAATGGCTGCTTTCGCCGTAAAAGGTTCGTAATGTCGCCGGCTCTCTAGACTGGCGCGATGGCGCGCGCGGCGGCGTTTTTCGACCTGGATCGGACGCTGATTCGACGGTCGAGCGCGCTCGCGCTCGCCGGCTCGTTCCGGCGCCGCGGGCTGATCGGGCGACGCCAGCTCGCGCGTGCGGCCGTCTCGCAGCTCCTCTTCACCATGCGCGGCGCGAGCCACGAGACCGTCCGTCGCGCCGCCGAGGACGGCCTCGTGATCCTGCGCGGGCTCACCCCCGCCGACATGCGGGAGCTGGTCGCCGAGGCGATGGAGACGACGCTGCGCCCGCTCGTCTACCGGGAGGCGAGCGAGCTCGCCGCCGGCCACCGCGAGCGCGGCGAGCCGGTCTACGTCGTCTCCGCGACGCTCCAGGAGATCGTCGAGGAGATCGCGGACGAGCTCGGGCTCGACGGCGCGGTGGGGACGCTCTGCGAGGTCGCTGACGGCGCCTACACCGGCCGCCCCCTGCGGCCCTGCTTCGGCCGCGCCAAGGCCGACGCCGTGCGCGAGCTCGCGCGGGCGGAGGACATCGACCTGGCGACGTCGACCGCGTACTCCGACAGCCATACCGACCTGCCGTTCCTCGAAGCGGTCGGGCGGCCCGTCGCGGTCAATCCGGACCGGGAGCTGCGGCGCATCGCCGCCGCTCGGCGCTGGCCGGTTCTTCGGTTTCGCAAGCCGCTCGTCCCGCCTCGGCGTTCCCGCTGGCGACGCCCTTCGGGTTACGCGGGCCACACGCCTTAGAGGCGTTTCGAAATGAGGTCGTTTGGCGCGACCGGTCGTTTCAGACGGACGCGCGCGGGCGGAGCCTCACGTCCTGATGGTCGGCGCCGCCGAGGCGGCGCCTCAGCGCGCGAGCGTGACCTTCGTCAGGCGAGCGGGGCGATCTGGGTCGAGCCCCTTCGCCCGGGCGACGGCCCACGCGAACAGCTGGCCCGGAACGACGGAGAGCAGAGGGGCGAGCAGCGGCGAGCCGGGATTCGGGACCC
>JBKOYJ010000083.1:0-8659 GCA_046725345.1 Actinomycetota bacterium
AGCGGATGGTTCAGCGAGCGCGGCGCGTGCTACCTGGCGGCTGGACGCCCAGTAATCGCGCAAGACACCGGTTTCGGTGAGGTGCTTCCCACCGGCGAGGGCCTCTTCGCGTTTGACACGATCGACGGAGCCGTGGCCGCATTCGAGGCGGTCGAGTCGGACTACGCGCGGCACAGCCGCGCCGCGCGGGCTCTCGCAGAGGAGCACTTCCGTGCCGAATCGGTGCTCGACCGGCTTCTCCGGGACCTCGGCTGCTGACGTGGCCGAGCGCTTTTTGATCGTGAATGCCGACGACTTCGGCCTGAGCGATGGCGTCAATCGAGGTGTCGTGGAGACGCACGAGCATGGGATCGTGACAAGCGCCAGTCTGATGGTTCGCGCACGGTCCGCTGGCGATGCGGCGGCATATGGCCGTAGCCACCCACGCTTGAGCGTCGGACTCCACGTTGACTTCGGCGAGTGGCAGTTCCGTGACGAAGCCTGGAAGAGCGTGTACGAGGTCACTGCCCGCAACGATCCGGACCGCGTCTCTGAGGAGGTCGACAAGCAGCTGGGCCGGTTTCGGCGCCTCGTCGGTCGAGATCCCACCCACCTGGACTCGCACCAGCACGTCCACCGCGAAGAGCCGCTTTGCTCGATCCTCACAGAACGCGCGTGCAGATTCGGCGTCCCGCTCCGGCACGTCAGTCGGGTCGTACGATACTGCGGCGACTTCTACGGCCAGACCGAGAAGGGTGACGCTCTCGCGGGAGCACTGGAGGTCTCAGCGCTCGCGCGGATCATCTCGCGAGTTCCGACTGGAATTACGGAGCTCGCATGCCACCCTGGCCTCGACGGCGATGTGGGCTCGATGTACAGAGAGGAGCGAGAGCAAGAAGTACGGACGCTGTGCGCGCGGGAGATCCGTTCGCTCCTCGAGTCGGAGAAGATCCAGTTGATCTCGTTCGCGGACCTTCACACCGTTGGCTGACCGGCTCCGCATCGTTGTTCTGGGATACGTCGTACGGGGTCCGCTCGCTGGTTACGCCTGGCATCACGTGCAGTACGTGCTCGGACTCGCGGATTTGGGTCATGACGTCTACTTCATCGAGGACAGCGACGACTATCCCTCCTGCTACGACCCACTCCGCAACGTCACCGATGCCGACCCGACTTACGGCCTCGAGTTCGCTCAGCGGACATTCACCACGCTCGGCCTGGCCAACCGCTGGGCCTATTACGACAGCCACACGAACCGCTGGCGCGGCCCGTGCGCCGACCGGGCGATCGGGATCTGCCAATCCGCGACGCTGCTCCTCAACGTCTCAGGCGTCAATCCGCTGCGGCCGTGGCTAACGGACACTCCTACGCGCATCTTCATCGACACCGATCCAGCACTTACACAGATCCGACATCTCACGGATCCGGAGGCGCGAAAGCGGGCGTTGGCCCACACGGCGTTCTTCTCATTCGCCGAGAACATCGGACAATCGGGGGTGAATGTTCCGGACGACGGGCTTCCCTGGCGCTCGACGCGCCAGCCCATCGTCGTCGACGCTTGGCCGACGACTCCAGGGCGAAGGGACGGGAAGTTCACAACCGTGATGCAGTGGGAGAGTATCCCGGCTGTTACGCACGGCGGCGTTCGGTTCGGAATGAAGTCGGATTCCTTCGGCCCCTATTTCAATCTCCCGAAGATGGTATCCGACGTTTTCGAACTTGCGCTTGGGAGCCGCACGGCACCACGGTCGCTTCTTCGTCGCAACGGATGGGGAATCCGCGACTCGCGCTGGCCGACCAGAGACGTCTGTACATATCAGCGGTATATTCAGCGCTCCAAAGCCGAGATCGGCATTGCGAAACACGCCTATGTAATCAGTCGAAGTGGCTGGTTCAGCGAGCGCAGCGCCTGCTATCTCGCGAGCGCGAGACCCGTCGTCGCGCAAGACACGGGCTTCCCCATGTGGTTGCCACAGGGCGAAGGCCTGATCGCGTTTGGGAGTCCCGACGAGGCGGTCGCCGGCATCGCGGACGTCGACGCGAGGTATGAATCACATTGCGAAGCCGCGCGAGAGCTCGTGCACGAGTACTTCGACTCCAGGAAGGTGCTCTCGCGACTGCTCGACCTAGCGACATAAGTTGGTCACAGACATGCCATTACACGGACGGAAAGTCTTCGGAATCGGCCTTAGCAGAACGGGCACTATGAGTCTCAGCAAGGCTCTCACCATGCTCGGTATACCAACAATTCACAATCCTCACGATGAGGTGACCGAGCGCGAGCTGCGACAGGGGAACTATCGCCTCGCTGTTTGCACGAGGTACCAAGGAGTCGTTGATATTCCGGTCGCTCCCTACTTCCCACAGCTCGACACGGCGTACCCACAAAGCAAGTTCATCCTTACCGTCCGGGACGTCGAGTCCTGGCTTGCGTCAGTGCAGAAACACTGGCAGTGGCAAGAGCAGGCCGGCCGCGATAGCTTCGTCGAGTTCATCCATGCAGCCGTGTACGGCGCAATCGAGTTCAACGAGGAGCGCTATAGATACGTCTTCGACACGCACCGGCGAAACATCGAACACTACTTCCGTGAGCGACCCGACGATCTGTTGGTGATCGACATCCCGGCTGGCGACGCATGGGAGAGCCTGTGCCCGTTCCTCGGCGTCCCGGTTCCTAATGCTCCCTTCCCGCACGCGAACACGCGCGACGACATCGCCCATTGGGCTCGAATGATCGAGGCAGCGCGGCACGACGTCGAAGAAGCAATCTCCTCTCGGAGCCGGGTTGTTCTCGTCGACGAGGGAAGGCTCGGAGGGACAATCGTCAATGAACGTCGTGCGTGGCCGTTCCTCGAGCGAGATGGGACGTATTTCGGCCCGCCGTCAGACAGCGCGGCGGCGATCGAGAGCCTCGAGACGTTACGGCAGCGCGGCGCCGAGTACCTGATCTTCGCGTGGCCGGCTTTCTGGTGGCTCGATCACTACGAAGCCTTTCGCGAGCACCTCGACGCGCGGTTTCCATGCGTCCGGAAGACTGATGCAGTGGTGGTCTTCGACATGAGGAGCGGCCGACAGTAGGTCGGCTTGGACCAGCGCTTGGCGGGCACGGGCGAGCTAGGAACCGCCGAGGAGGGCATCGACGCCGAGCACGAGCGGCAGCAGTTCCGCGCGCCCAAGCTCGGGGAGTTCTCGCGCTCACGCCCGACGAGGTGGCCGAGATCACGGCCGAGCCCGAGCAGGAGCTCGAGGTGCGTCTGGTCATGCCTGCCCGAAGGCGGAAGCAGTCGTGCCACGCCTGCCTGTCCTGCGTGCTCTGGGGTGTGTGCCTGGGGGGCTTCTGGCTCATCGGCTCTCTGCTACCTTGGCCGGGTCGAATTCGGCTAACTGCGGCATCTCCCCTGAGGGAAGAGCCCAGTTTCCTGAACAGGGCTCTTTCCTTTTCGCCAGTCAGCTAGCGCTGCCTTCCATCCTCCCGCGTTGGATTGCGCGAGGCTCGCCGCCGTAGGGCGGAGCGTGCCCGGTCGACCGTGACCTTCTCGCCGTCGAAGCGCCCGCGGATCTCGACCGGCAGCGCGCCCGGAACGTCCGCGGCGGCGAGCTCGAACATCGCCTCGCGGCCCTCGGTCGCGCCGCGGCCGAAGAACAGAGTGCGGCCGTCCTGCGTCGTGACGAGAATGCGGAACGCGCCCGCGGTATGCGGTTCAATCGCGACCAGGTACCGCGGCGACCACTTCACGCCCTCAACGCCGGGCGGCTCCGCGACGATCCCGATCTCGCCGCCGCGCTTGAACATGTCGAGACCCTGACCGAGCGCGGTCTCGTCGAAGACGAAGACGAGCTGACGCCCCTGGCACTTCATCGACACCGCTGCTCGCCGCGCGAGCTTGCGCGACGGCAGCGTCTTGATCGCGTTCGCGACCTCGCGGGCAGTCGGCGTCTCGATTCGGATGGTCGTTGGCTTGCCTGTCGCCTGCACGGGAAGCGTGCGAACATCGCCGCGCTTCGGGGGCCCGCCGAGCTTCAGCCGCTCGCTCAGGACAGTTAGGGCTCGCTGCGCGTCCCGCCCCACAGGACCCGGATCTTGTGCGAGCCCTTGCAGCATCTCAGCGTGCTTGCGACTGCCGACGTTGGCGAGTGCCTTCGCCGAGGCCCGCATCGTCACCGGTTCTCGGCTCTGCAGTCCATGCTCGAGCGCCCGCGCTGACGCCGGGGTCGCGATCTCGCCGAGGCCGGACGCGGCCAGCGCGCGGAGCCGGGGCTGCTCCTTCTCGTCGGTCAGGATCCTCCGCAGGTCGGCAACCTTCTGCGGATAGTCCTTCCGCGTGAGCAGGGCGAGCGCGAGCGGCCGCGCCACGCGGCCCCGTCCCTCGATCACGGCCTCGCGCAGCTCGTCGACCGAGTAGGCGCCCGCTTCGATCATGTCGCCCGTTTGCTCGGGGCCCATCGTGCTCTCCATTTCAGCAGCCTGCCTTCGTCGAGCAGTGATCCTTCATGTTCGTCCCCTGCGAGCTCGTAAGCAACGTCGAGTTCCGCGTACTGAGCGCGCAGCGCGACTGTGCCATCAGGTTGTTCTGGGCCGCCGTCGTCGTGGGGCACGCGTCGCCGTGGTTGTGCGACAGACCGAGATAGTGGCCGAGCTCATGCGCGAACGTGCGCGCGGTCTGCTCAGAGCCCCAGAGCCCGCAGACGGCGCCCGTCATCCCCTTCGCGTTCTTGTCGCACGGGCCGTCGATCGCCGACTTGCCCAGGATCTGCCCATCATTCGATGGGACGGCCATGTTGTGCGGGATGAAGAGGTCGATGCCATCATTCGGAACCGTCCAGTCTCCCGTCAGGTCCTCCAGATCGCCCTCGGTCGTCGGACTGTCGAGTCCGTTGGCCTGGGCCGTGGTGACGATCCAGTGGAAGATCCGCCCGACGCCGAGCCCGACCTGGCGATAGATGTTCCGAACCTTGAAGATGCTGTAGTCGATCTCGTTGTGGTCGGCGTTCGTGAACTGATCGCTGCCGACCTTGATCACGTTGAGATTGAAGTGCCGGCCACGCAGGCTGTTGATTTGTTCCGTGAGCGAGACCTCAACGCGGACGCCCGTCGGGTCGGTCGGCAGCCGCCGCTGGCGGAAGCCGTAGAAGTCGCCGAGCACCGAGAACGGCCCACTGATTCCGATGCATCCTGCGAACGCGCGGAGTGATGCGGCCATCCGTCGTGCTCAGTGCAGGCTGACCAGGATCGGGATCAGGTCCTGTCCTTCCGGGAGGGGCGCGAGCGCCTTGCCAATGATCGAGCCGAGCCCACGGGCGGCGTCCACGGCCTTCATCGCGTGACCGCTCGTCGCGGACGTGGTCAGCAGGTCGCCCACTTCTATCGGCGCTGAATCTGCGTCGACTCTCGCGTGCGCTTTCCCGTTCAGCGCCAGCGGGACGCCGACGTCGGCACGGCCGTGGTCGAGAATGATCGCCGGCTTCGTGTCGCCCGCTCCGGAGACGACGCCGGCCACACGCTTGTCGTATTCCGCGTCACAGGCGCGCAGCGTTCCGTTCTCGCCGATCACGAGCACTGCGCCCGCGTCGATCGCGGAAGGATCGTCCGCCTCGAAGAATTCCGCGCAATCCGCGCCGAGCAACCGGATGTCGCCGTCGGCCGTGATGATCACCTTCTCGCCCGGCGAGGTCCCACCCGTATGGAAGATGATGGCGTTCGGCGACTGGAGACGAAGGTTGAAGTTCGACTGCGCGACGCCGACGGTCTCGTACTCGAACGGGTAATTCAGCCCGGCCACGTCTGTGCCCAGCGTGACACCGTTGATCCGTGCGCCGCCGCCCGCGACCACGAACTTCTCCTGCGGGTTGACGGTCCCGATCCCGACCCTCCCGGTTGGGCCATGGATCACCAGCTGTCCCCATAGGTCCCGGCCGCCCGCCGTCCGGTAACCGATCTCGAGCCGGTTGCGGTCGGGCGCGCCTTGCGGCTGCCCCGAATTGCCCCAAGGGTTGTGGATGTGGAAGCCGCCGTTCCCGTCAACGTCCCGCGTCTGCCGCAGGAAGATCCAGTCCGACCACGGCCGTGCGATGTAGACGACGCCATCGACGTTGACGTCTTCATTGAAGTTGGGCATGCGGCGTGCTCCTCTCTGGCGTCAGTCGCACCACCGGCGACGTAGCGGCGGCGCGCTCGTCTCCGCGTCGCGAGCGGGCCGGCAGCGAACTGCCGTGCCTCAGGCCGCAGCACCGACGATCGACGATTCGGTGCAGCCTCGAGCTCCTCGGGCGGGGAGCGCTCTTTCTACTCGGGTCGATCATTGCTTGTCAAGCGTCGGGCGGTCCATAGCCGGCGCCGTCTTGGTCGAGGAGCGGAACGACGGACACTCGGGTCGATGCGTGTGTACCGCTTAAAGGGCTCGACGCTGCCCGGCTCTTGCCAGTCTCGTGACCCGGGCCGACAATGCTCCGATGGAGCGCTCGTGAGCGCGACGATCGTCGGGCTGATCCGAGTCGTCGTGGGAGGAGCAATCGCCGCGGTGAAGGGCGCGCACCAAGCCCTTCGCGCGATGTGAGCAGCCGTCGTGGGGGCTCCATACTTCGTCCCGGCCGCCGATCTTCTCCCGTACTGGCCACACGATCTGCTGGCCACGAGCGATGTCGGGATGCTCGGCCGGCTCACCCAGTTGGCGGGTGTCACCGAGTTCGAGCTCGTCGAGTACGAGGGCGAGCTCGGCGTGATCGGAACGCTCGCCCTGTGGGACGAGCTCGCCCTCGACCTCCCGCTCGTCGACGGGGTCCAGCTTGTCCTGGGCCAGTCGGGCCCCAACCTGACGGCGCTGCCGTTCGAGCTCGACTTCGGACCGCCGTCTGGCGAAGCCACGGGTGGCGTCGCGGCGCGGGCACTGGACATGTTCCTCAAGGGCCGCCAGGGTCCGTACGAGCTGGTCCTGCCGGAGGTCGACGTCGGCCTCCGCTTCGATCCCGAGGACCTGCCGCCGATGCGCCCGAAGGACGCCGGCGACCTCAGCAAGGGCTTCGAGCCCGACCCCACCAGACCGGCAACGCAGCTCAACTTCCGTGCCGCGGTCGCAATCAACACCGACACGGGCTTACGGCTGGAGGCGCCCGGCGATCTCGACCTGCGCTACTGCCAGATCCGCTCGACCGGCGTGGTCATCTCGGCCCAGGACCTCGTCTTCAGGCTGTCAGACGTCCAGCCGTTTCCGGAGGGCATCGATCCCGCCGCCTTCGACCTCGATCCGGATTGGAAGGGCATCTATCTCGGCCGCGTCCAGGTCTTCAACCTCAACACGCTGGTCGAGTCGCTGCCCGAGCGGCTCGACCTGGAGAAGTGGTTCATCGGCCGCGGCGGCGTGACCGGCAAGGCCACCGCCGTCCTCGACCTCGACCCCGACATGTCGGCACAGGACTTCGCCGTGCGCGCCCTCCGGCTGGCGTTCCAGCAGAACGTCCTGCTCGAGGGGCTCGTCCAGCTGGCGGTGAAGCTGCCCTTCTTCGACGAGCGCGTCATTTACCTCGACCTGGCGATCACCAACGAGCCGACCCTCGACTTCCCGGAGTCCGTCGGGTTCATGGGCTCGATCGCTGGCGTCCAACCCGCGGCGCCGGGGGAGCCACCGCGCCAGGACGAGCTCGACGTGCTGACGGTCAAGGATGCCGACGAGACGATCACGCCCGCGGCCCGTCGCGTGTACCTACGCCTCGGCGTGACCAAGCTCGGCGTCCGGGCGAAACCGGACCCCGGACGCGCGGGATCCGATTACCCACGCGACACCCGCTTCTGGGATCTGCTCATCGACGGCCGCGCGGAGGTCGGGCCGGGCGCCACCGTCGGGGAAACGCTCTTCGGCGGGGAGTTCAAGGACCTCGTACTCCAGGTCGCACCGCGGTTCGACTTCGTACTGCCGAGCGGCCTGTGGCTCGCCATGAACGAAGCGGCGCGGACCAAGCTGGCCGCCTTCCCGGTCTCGATCTCGCGCATCGGGTTTGGTTCCGAGGGCCCCGAGGACTGGATCGGGCTGGACGCAGCGGTCGACTTGGGCCGGGGGATCGGACCCGCCGCATCGGTCAAGGGCCTCCGGGTGTACTACGGCGGCCCTCCTGGGACCCACCTTAGGTTCGACGGCATCGAGCTCGAGCTTCACCGGCCCGGCTTCGACTTCCGCGGCTTCGTCTCGATGGTCACCGGCGCCGACCCGCAGGGCATCGCCGATCCGTCAGACCGCATCTTCCGTGGCGACGTCAAGCTGGCGATCGCCAGCGGAGTCGGTGTCGAGCTCGAGGGTTCGCTCCTTTTCGGCACGAAAGGCGGCACGAGATTCGGCTACGTCGCCCTGGATGCGGAGTTCGGCAGCGGGATCCCGATCTTCTCATCGGTCTCATGGTTCGGGGCGGCCCTGCTCGCCGGCGTAAACGTCACCCCCGACAAGACGCTCACAGGTAACCAGGGCGACGACTTCAACTGGTACCAGCACTGGTACGCGCCCTCGCCCGGGCCGCACTCCGTGCTGAACGCCCGCAAGTGGGTGCCGGCTGCCGACGGATGGGCCGGGGGGGCCGGCGTCTCGATCGGCTCGAGCGACGGGAAGGCCTGGAGCCTTCGCGCGCTGCTGGCGATCGTCGCGCCGGGCCCCGTCGTGTTCCTCGAGGGACGGCTCAGGATCCTCAAGACCAGGGA
>JBKOYJ010000112.1:0-13603 GCA_046725345.1 Actinomycetota bacterium
CGTGGGTTCCAGGGCGCGAAGGTCCCGCTCGGGTTGCGCTTCCAGATCCACGCGTGCAGGTCGTAGTGCCAGGGCATCTCGGGCGAGTGGCCGGCCATCGGGCCGTCGAAGGTCGAAGCCGCCTGGCGGCGGGGTCGGGCCGAACCACGGCGCCGGGCCCGAGGTCGTGTTCGCGAGCGCGGCGGCGAGTGTGTGGGCCGGTCATTCGATCACGCGCCGGGCGATGGCGGGCGGCTCGCGGCCGGCCAGGAGCCAGCCGGCCGCGGTTGCGGCCAGCGGAACGCCGACGACCGCGAGCACGAGGTAGAGGATCGGCACGCCCGCTAGGCCGCGTCGCGAAAGTCTTGAAGCATAAGGGGGTAGCGGCCGGGACCGGGCGGGTCGTACCTTCCGAGCGCTTCGGGTGCTTCCCGCCGCGCGGCCCCGGCCGGTGTCGAGGCTCAGCAGGTCTCGGTCAGGTTGCTCCCGCCTGTCGCATCCGCGATGCAGCCAGTGGACGTGGCGGTGGCCGTGTTGTTGTCGCCGATGCCCGCAAGCGCGATGCTGCCGTCGCCGCTGGCGGTGGCGGTGTTGTTGTTGCCGCCGCCTGCAAACGCGAAGCTGCCGTCGCCGCTGGCGGTGGCGGTGTTGCTGTTGCCGGCGAGCGCTTCCGCGGCGCTGCCGGCGCCGCTGGCAATGGCGGTGTTGTTGTCGCCGGAAATGGCAAACGCTTCGCTGTCGTCGCCGCTCGCGGTGGCGGTGTTGTTGTCGCCGCCGAGCGCAAGCGCGGAACTGCCGTCGCCGCTGGCGGTGGCGGTGTTGTTGTCGCCGCCGAGCGCAAACGCGGAACCGCCGTCGCCGCTGGCGCTGGCGGTGTTGTTGTTGCCGTTGGCCGCCCTCGCGAAGCTGTCGGCCCCGCTGGCGGTGGCGGTGTTGTTGTCGCCGCCGCCGGCAAACGCGCTGCTGCCGTCGCCGAACGCCCGCGCCCTGTTGTGGTCGCCGCCTGTCGCCGTGGCCTCGCTTGCGCTGCCCTTGGCGATCGCCACCGAGCCCGTGCCGCTTGCCTCGCAGCTCGCGCTTCCCTTCTGCACTCGCACCGCACCGTTGGCGGCGACGCAGAGATCCGTGGCCGCGCCCGCGGGCGTTGCCGTGAGCAGGGCGCCCGCCATCAGGCCGGTCGCCACCACCGCTGCGCTCGCAGATCGCTTGCTCATCTCGCCCCCCTTCCCGGATGAGCGCCTCCCCGTCTTCGAGGTCCGCTCAAAGGCGGCCAGACGCCCGAGTCGACCACGCTGAAACCGGATCCTAACCCCACCAGGGGCCATTCAGGAAGTTCGCGCCCCTCGGAAAGCGCGAGCGTGACGTTTCCGCTTCTGAGTGGCTTGCCATCGTGCGCTGAGGGGGAATTCGGGCCGCCGCGACGCGATCCCTAGCAAGTCACTGCCGGAGCCGGAGCGGAACGGGTGGCCGGAGGCGTACCTGCCCCTGTTGAGGGGCACCCCCCTCAGACCCCCCGTCCCGCGGCAGGCTAGCAAAGGCCGTCAAGTAGGACGAGACGCCTCGTCGGCTCAGCTGCTCGATCTCCTCGCGGAGCAGGCCCATCTCGGCGCGCAGCCAGCGCTGCGTCTGCCTAGCTGCGCCGCCAGCTGCTTCGCCGGGAGGCCGCTCGCGAGCGGAACCGCCAGGAGCACAAGCCGCCCCGCTCCCGCGTCGCTCAGCCGCTCCCACGGAATCTCGTCGGGGTCCACCGGCCCGGGGAAGGTAGCGCCGCTCGCGGACGGCGCTTGCCAGCAACGTCGGGGAGTAGTGCCCAAACAGTGCCCAAACGTGCGGGGACCGATTGCCGCAAACAGCGGGAACTGGCCGCTCGTGGACAGCTGAAAGCCCTGCTCAGAGACACTTTCCGCCACGAGCCGCCAACGCCCGCCACGGCCCGTGATAAGTCTGGGGGACTGGAGGTCGCCGGTTCGAATCCGGGCGCCCCGACCAAAGAAAAGCCCCGCTAGTGCGGGGCTTTTGTTGTCGCGACGGTCACGCGCTGACGCGGCAGTAGCGCCTATTCACTGCCCAAACCCTCGTCGCTGGGTGACTCGGCGAGCGCCTCGAGCTCGGCGAGCGCGTCGACCTCTTCCGGGCCGTACTCTTCGACCTCGCGCTTGAAGATTACGTACTTCAAGCTCTTTCGAGGCGGCGTCTGCCTCGCAGGCCGAGCGGGCGGAATGACCTGCTGGCGGGAGTTCGGCCAGGTGAACGGGGCATCGATTACTTAGGGCTCGACCCGGACGTGCCAGGGCGCGGCCACCCGTTTGCGCTTATCGGCGCAGCGCCTGACGGCGTCATCGCGGTTCGCGTTGTGTCAGCGAGTGGCGAGCAGCACCGCCTCGCCATCCGGCGGAACGCGTTCGCGTTTGAGCTACCTGCGACTGCCTGTGCCAGCACGGTTCGTTCGCTGCGTGTTGAGCATCGCGGCGGCCCGACCACCAGTGTGAATGTGCCGTGGCATGCCCTAAGTGGTCCGCCGGGCTCGCCCTGCCGGAGAAGGTAGGCGGGAGCGCCGTAGCGGTCGAGAAGCCGCCGGCACCCAAGCCGAAGACCAAGCGCTAAGCCCGCTGTCCTTCCTCTCCGTGCCGGCCTAGGCTCTTTTCGAGGGGGCTGCTCACATCCCACGCGCCGCTGCCCGCGTCGCGGAAGGCGGATGCGCTGGTCTGCTCACGGACGTGTCGCGAGGCGCGCAAGCGCACACAGCGGAAAGCCCGTGCTACGCGGTCCGTTTCACGCTCGCCGGTGAGAGGCACGACACGTGATGCGGCGGGGTTCATGCGGCTGTCGGGGGGACTGATGGCGTCCGGCTCGCAGGCTGCGTCCCCCGCCGCTTTCAGCCCTCGCGCCCGCAATGGCGACGAGACGTGCTTGCCTCGCGCCGACACTCAGCGCTTGCCGCGCCGCCTCTGAACTGCGTTGTAAAGCTGTTTCGCGATCGCGATCCGCGCAAGCCACTTGAACATCCAATTTCCTCCTCCGGTCGTCAGCCACGTTGCCCTCCGGGTGGCCGACGTGCGGAGGACCTGGCTCGTCTAAGTTCGAGCCAGGTCCTCAAGTCAACTCCGCAATGACGGCCCGGGCGCCGGGTAGGCGGTCATCCCGTCAGCCGTCGCGTTTCTCAGACCACCGGCGTGTCGTCGTAGCGGCCCTCCCGGTAGCCGCGTCCGCCGCGGCCGTAGTAGGTGCCGAGCCGGCTCCGGTACGCATCGTCGCGGTAGGTCATCTCGTCGAACTCAGGGGCGTCCTTGATCTCGTCCTTCGTCCGGTTGACGTAGACCTTCTCGTCGTCGCGGTCGACGCGGTCGATCACCCCGGCCGGAAGCATGACCTTCTTGCCGAAGATCCAGGGCCCCGTATCGACGACGACGTAGCTTCCGCCGACCTCGTCGGTCGCCTGGTCGATCTTGCCGATTCCGCCGTCGAGGGCTTCGACGCCGAAGCCGTTGATGTCCGTGGCCTTCCACGATCGGTCGCGATAGGTCCACAGATCGGTGCTTGCCATGACAGCTCCTTTCCTCGTTTGTCCATTTCCGAGCGCCCCTTGCGGCGCACCGAGAGCGAGCGAAGCATCAGGGTGACGAGCCTCACGTGGAGGATCAGTCCCGACCACGCGACCGACGTACATCGCTGACCTTCCATCGGGCCCGCCAAGCGGGCCGACGGTGGCCTGCTTCCCGAGCACGTTCATCACCTGGACTCGTGCGGCGGTCGCGTCGTCGAGACGAAGGTAGAGCTCTTCGCCGACGCGCAAGGGGCGATGCGACCGGAAGTTCGACGCGACCTCTTTGCCGTCGGTCGATAGCAGTCGATAGACGAATCGTCCTTCGCTCATGCTGGGCCCCGTCCTCGGTTGACTCGCGAGTCAGATTGTTGCCCAGCAACGGCGAGGCAAAACGCGGAGCACGGTGAGCCAGCGTACTCCGGCTGCCTTGGTCACCGCCGCGGCCGGGACTGGCAACGAGCGTGACGTTTCCTCCCTGCGGGGCGGCGAGCGCGAGCGTCGCGTTCGCGCCTTCAACGCGCGCCGGAAGGCCGCATACGGCGAGCCGGCTGCTCCCACGAACGCATGTTCGCACGCCAAAGCGGCGGGCGCGACCGTTGGGGTGCCTGACCGTCAGTCCCCGGCGCAACCCGCCGCCGTTCCGGTCACTGCCCGGCCGAATGACGAATCAATCGGCGGGCGAGCGGTCGTCCATATTCCCTTCCCGTGCGCTGCGAAGAGTGCGGGCGAGAGGCCGATCAAGACGCTCGCGGCTGGCGTGCGCTTCAGGTCTCCGAGCGCGAGAACAATGACGACGTGGAGACTCACGCTGCTCGCGTCGTCGTCTTCTATTGCCCATCGTGCGCTGAGCGGGAACTCGGGCCGCCGGGTCGCGATCCGTAACGAGCTCGTCGTCGACGCGGAGCGGGCGGCGCCGCTCTTGCCGCAAAAGAGCCGGCGCCGCCTCCCTGGCATTCGCGCGCGAGCGCCGTTCGGTTCATCCCTCGCAACGCCGGCTCGGCTACGCTCCTTCGCGACCTCGTGCGAGGGCGGGCAGGCGGACGGCGTTAGTTATTGGCTTGACCGGCGGCCGTGTTTCGAATAGGACGGCTGCGGCAATCACAGCCACTGCGGCAAAGGGGAGACTGCGGCCACGTTTTTCTCCCAATACCAGTCGAGCAATTCTCGACGCCCTGACACTCGCGAAAGCGACTGTCGAGATTCCACGCGACCGGGCTGCGGCCCGCGAGCAAGCGCCCGGCGAGGGGGGAACGGCCCGCTCCACGCTCGGACCAAAAGGCGAGCACTCGACCCTGCCGAGGGGCAGCCTGAGCGGAAGGAGGTGGTGCTAGGGACGGACTGCGCCGCGAAAGCGGCTTCTCCGGTCCCCTCCCCCGCGTAAGGGGGAGGTGCGGCGGTCTACTGGCTGTAGCCGGTAGGGCTCTCCGAGAACGGGAGGGGAGGTGAGAAGCGGATGAGAAAGCGCATCGCGGTTTTGGCAGCTGCGGCGTTGACGATGGCGTTGAGCGGAGGCGCGCTCGGCGCGCTTTCAGACGGTAACGGAAAAGGTAACCCGACTACGACGCCCTCAGGGACCTGCCCGCCTGGACAGAACCAGGACACCTCGACCGGGGGCCTGAAGAAGTGTTAGTGCGTCCGGCGTAGAGGAATCGGGGCTAGCCTCTAGCCCCGATTCCTCCTTTCGATCGGCTCGCACCCGTACCGCCGAGTTTAGGGCGACGACAAGCTCGTGACCCGCTGCCGCTCACGGGACGAACTGCCCGATGGCTCCGCCCGCGCTAGCCTCGCTGGGTGCCATTCCGCTTTGTGCTCATGCTCGAGGACGGCGAGCCGGCCGATACAGCCGCCTTCCTAACGGCAAGGCGCGACTGGCACGAAGGAGACGTGTTCGCGCCCAGGGGCGGTGAGAGGTTCCGCATCGTCCGGATCGAACCGGCGATGTACGACGAGGCGCCGTTCCACGCGACGTGGACGGTAGAGCCGTTCCCTGGGTAGGCGCGGGGGTTATCTGACCGCGCGGGGCTTTGCGGGTGAAACTGTTCTGCGCATCACGCAATGGTTCTTGCCCTTGGGCCGGTCGTAGTTGAAGCCGGTCTGCTCATAGAGGCTGCGCGTGGCGTTGTAGAGGAACTTGGCCGAAATCTTCTTTCCCTGCGTATCCTGCGGGTAGCCCTCCACGACCCCGCCGCCCGCCTTCGCGATCAGGTCGAGGGCGCCACGAAGCGCCACACCTGCGACGCCTTTCCGTCGATAGTCCCTGTCGACGAAGATGCACGTGATGCGATAGTCGGGCGGCTCGTCTGTGCGGGTCGCTTCGTAATCCCTCCGGTGGTGGATGTTCGGAAGCTCGTCCGGAGAGCCGTACTGGGCCCAGGCGACCGCGGCATCGCCGTCGAAGACCAGGGCCGCATGAGCGTTCCCCTCGCGAACGAGACGCTCTTTCCAGGGGCGGCCTTTTTCGCCCTCGGGCCTGCCGACTCGCGAATGGAACCAGGTGCACCAGCAGCCGCCGAACCCCATGCCGTTGTGCTTCTCCGCGAGACGGGCGAAGGCATCCCACGTCGCGGCATCAAGAACCCTGATCTCGTACTCGCTCATCGCACCATCTGTTCAGCGGCCCTGAGCAGCTGACGAGCGGGGGACTCTCCCCCCGACGAAGTCCCCGTTGCACGCGATGTGGACGCTTGCGCGGCATGGCCTGTTCCCTCAGGATTGTCTGTGCGCGCTCGAAATCGTGAAGCGTGCTCCTCGCGACGACTGCGTGCATTTGTCCCTCCCTCCGGTTGTACGACGTCCGGCCGACCCTACCCCAGGCCGCACGCGCCGACCAAGCGGCCAAGCCCGGCCGGCAACACTTCCCTGGCTATGACGTGGGCTCCTCTTGCTCGCGACTTTCGTCTTGGGTACCTCCCGCTAGGTCGCCTCGCGAAAGTCTCGAAAGCAATAGTGGGGTAGCGGCCGAGCACGGGTCGACAGTGCCCAATCAGTGCCCAAACGTCCCGGGACTGATTTCCGCAGAGAGCGGGAACTGTCCACCTCGGGACAGTTGAAAGCCCTGCTCAGACCCACTTTCCGCCACGAGCCGCCAATACCCGCCACGGCGCCGGAGAAGTCTGGGGGGCTGGAGGTCCCCGGTTCGAATCCGGGGCGCCCCCGACCATAGAAAAGCCCCGCAATCGCGGCCTTTTATCACTTCCCTTCGGCTTGGGAGTGAGGTCGCTGGCCCCTTCTAGGCCCCAAACCGTCTTCGACGGGCACCACCACTGACAGTTCCGTGTCGTCGCCGAGCGCGATTCGGAGCTCGTGAGCAACGCCGCCGCCAACCTCCAGCGACCGCGCCCGAAAGTCAGCGAAGCCCGGGAGCTGGCTGGTGTCGAGGCTGGCCCCGCCGATCTCGTACGGCCGGCGATGTCTTCCGGAGGGTGCGACGTCCAAGCTGCGGCAAGGCTGGCTTCTCGCCAATGGCGCAGCCAGCCTTCGGCCGTGAAGGTAACGAGCGGGTGATTGTCTGGCTCGTAGGACACGGTGACACCGACGTCCTTGCGGCGTGGTCGTTCAGCCTCAGCAGCGCTTCCTCGACGGCGCGGCACCTCACCGGCACGGTGACCCGCGGCCCATCTTGAAGGGCTTCAAGTCAAGACGTTTTTTATGGCTTGCAATTTCTTCGGTGCCGTCAGGCATCTCACCCTTGATATACCAACCCTCGAACCGATCCTTCTCCTTGATCTCCAATTTCTTGCCTTTCAGGTTCTTGACAGCGAATAGGCCGAGCAGGCGCTTACTGAAGGCAACCTTGAACTGTTTCTCAAGACCTGGATGTTCGCTAATTTGCTCGAACGTGGGATTGAACCGTTCCAACAGGCCATGCTCAATCGGGAAAAAGAAGCAAAAAGACTCGCCCCTCTCAAACCGTACTTTCAAGTTCGGTCTCGTGAATTTCCAGTTCATTGTAAAGGTGAACGGCATCCAGTCTGTCTCTATGACGGCCGACATGGCTTGAATGCCATCTTTGAACTCATTGGCGGATCCGGTTACCCAAAGATCGTAACCCGGGGGCGTGCTGAGAACAACTCCTATATTGAAGGTCAAAATACCACTTCCGAAATGACTTTCCCGACGTTGTGTGTTCCCATCAAACTGTCTTCTTCTTGAAAGATGAGGCGGATAGCATCTTTAGTAGAGCCGCCGTTCCACTCAGCCTCGAAGGTCACAGGACAACGAACCTCCCAGCCGTGAGCATTTGCAATCGAAAGGGGCAGGCACCGATACGCGTAAGAACCTGGCGTCTGGTTCATCCACTCTCGACGATTACGCGCAGGACGGATATCGACCATACGGTCATCGACTAGATAACACATCAGGTCCAGTCCGTTATTCATCGGGTACGCACTCACCTCGCTTAAGGATTGTGCCACGTATCTCCCCACGGGAGAGGTGGTGCAGGGGACATCCGTCAAGTCGAACTCGGGAGTCCTGTTCAAGGCAGGAGAGCAGCACGTCGTCCATGGTGTCAGCCGTGAGGCCACGATCATCAACGGCGTTACCTGCCAGACGAAGTACGCCGTCGTGGTAGTCGAGGGCGAGCCTCGGCACCTCGTCTACGAGGTCGTCTGCACTTGAGGCGGCACCGCTGCCTCTGCGGTCGCACCGAGGAGCCGTCCCACGGCTCCTCGGCTACGTCGGCTACGCCCCGCCGGGGAGACGCCGACCGTTGGAGCGGGATTGTGTACAGCCACCGTGGGAGGGAGGCTCCTCCGGACGGACGTTGCGCGAGCCCGTAGCAGGGCCAACACAGCCTGTTTATTCGCCCGTCAGATGCCCTTCGAGCCAGTCGGCGGCGAGGCGGGCGCCGCGGATCTGGTTCGCCCGCTTCGTGAAGCCGTGGCCCTCGTCGTCGAACACGACGTACTCGACCTCGCGGCCGAGCTCGCGTAGCCGCTCGACCATCTGGTCGGATTCCGGCTTGACGACGCGCGGGTCCTGGGCGCCCTGGAGGACGAGCAGGGGCGCGCGGACGCTCTCGACGTACGTGATCGGCGAGCGCTCGAGCAGGAATTCCTCCTCCGTCTCGGGATCGCCCACCCAGTCGGCCATGTAGCGTCGCCACGTCGGCGGGACCGCCTTCGAAAAGGTCACGAGGTTGCTCGGCCCGACGATGTCGACCGCGGCCGCCCAGTACTCGGGAAGACGGGTGACGCAGGTCAGCACGGCGAAGCCGCCGTACGAGCCGCCGTACAGGCCGATCCGGTCCGCGTCCGCCCAGTCCTGGGCGCGAAGCCACTCGGCCGCATGCCTCCAGTCCTCGAGGTCGCCGCCGCCCCAGTCGCGGTGGATCAGCCGCTGGTAGCTCTTGCCGTACCCGCTGCTGCCGCGGATGTTCGTCGCTAGCACCGCGATCCCGCGGCTCAGGAGGTACTGGTAGAGGGGGAGGTACGCGACGCGCTCCTGCGCCTCCGGCCCGCCGTGGATCGCGAGCACGACCGGCGTCGGGCCGTCGGCGCGTCTGGGGCGGTACAGCCACGCCGGGATCTCGCGGCCGTCGAAGCTCTCGTAGCGGATCTCCTCGGGCGCGATCAGGTCGTCCTCGCTCAGGCCCCCGAGCATGTTGTTGGTGATCCTGGTCGACGCGCCGGTTGCGGTCTCGACGACGTACAGCTCGGAGGCGCGGCGCGGCTGTGCCCAGAGAAGCGCCACAGAACGGCCATCGCTCGACACCGTTAGCCCGGATCCCATCCGGTCGCCACATCCACCGGGAAGCTCTGGCGATGCGAGGAGCTCGCCCGACTCCAGGTCCCGGACGTAGAGCCGGGACCAGCCCCGCTCGTTGACGAGCCACACGAGCACACGGCCGTCCCGGGAGCCGGCGAGGTCTTCGACGTCGGCATCGGGGGTCTCGAGCCATTCGAGACGTCCCTCGTCGAGGTGGAAGAACGCGAGGCCGATGTATTCGCGGCCCTCGTCGCAGCGCAGGTAGAAGCCGGATCCGTCGGCGGCCCAGGGGCCAGGGAGGTAACGCACGTCGTCCTCGTGCGGCGTCAGCTCTCGCCCTTCGCCAGTCTCCGTGTCGACGAGGTAGATGCTGAAGTCGGTGTTGGAGCGCTCGTCGGCGACGAGCAGCCGGCGTCCGTCGGGCGACCAGGCGCCGGGGACGGCGAACATGTCGCCGCCGAAGAGGCGCGTGACCTCGCCCGTCGCCCGGTCGAGCAGCCAGACGTCCATGTCCGTCTGCGTCCGCGCGTTTGCGGCGAAAGCGAGGCGCGTCCCGTCCGGCGACCAGCCGGACTGGAAGACGAAATGCTGCACCTGCGCCGCGTCGGTGAGGGGACCAGGCCAGCCGCCGGCGGCGGGGAGCGTGTAGAGCTGGTGGAACTCGTCGCCGTGGTGGTCGGCCGCCAGTACGATCTCGGCGCCGTCGGGCGAGACCGTGACCATGCGCACCGGGTTCTCGTCAAAGGCCGTCAGCTGGTCGAGCGGACCGCCCTCGACCGGCGCTCGCCAGAGGTTGAACTGACCCGAGATGTCGGTCGAGAACAGCACCTCGCGGCCGTCGGGCGAGAACGCCAGCGTGGGCTGGAAGCGGCGCACGGCGACGAACTGCTCAAAGCGGGGGAGGGCTCGTGCTTCCTGTGCGCTGGTGCGGGCGCGCGCTTCCTCGACCCGGCTCACGGCTGCGACTCTACCCGCACGACGAAGCTCAGGCTCACATGTTCCACCCGGCCGGTGACCTTCCAGCAGCCTTCGGTTGGGAAGCGCATGCGGGCCGCCCACGACGCGCGGATGCGCGGATTGAACTCGGTCGTTTCCCCCTCGACAACCGAGATCGGCAAGGGAACGCTCGGGGCGTCGAGCCTCTGCGTGCGAACCTCGAAGTAGCCGTAGACGTCCTTCGCCACCCAGCCGAGCTTCGTCCAGAAGAGGGAGCCGTCGTCCGCGAGGCCGCCGATCACGACGCGTCCGTCGACCGGAAGCGTCGTCCAGAGAGCGCCGTTGCCGTGCCACGACGGGCTGGGGCGTTCGCCGGGAGGCGTGGTACCGCTCGGAACGGTCACGGGGCAGCTATCCGCCGTTGCGCGCGGCATGGTCACTCGCAGCAACGCGGCTCGCTTGCGGACCGCCCGTGGGCAGCCTGCGCACCACGCGGTATACGTCGCCGTCGGAAGCGGCGGAACGGCGAAGGTCAACGACCCGCGCCGCCGCCCAGGCGCCAACGATCCGACGAACTGCAGGCGGGCGTCGTTTCGGGAACGCACGCTCGAGGCGACCGAGGGTCGCACCAGGAAGATCGGTACGGCGCGAGGGCTTCTGAGTCCGGCCACGCGCACGGTCACGCGGTCGTTCGGCCTGGCCGTCGAGCGGTCGAATTCGAGCGAGACCGGCGGACGAGCCGCCGCGAAGCCGGCAGAAAGCGCGGCCACCAGCGTCAAGCCGAGAAAGAGCGCCGGCCTCATCGCGTCAGTAGAGGATGGTTGCCAGCCGCCGGCGGTACCGCATCGTCAGTGGATGCTCGGGCCCGAGCTCGGCGAAGAGCGCGAGCATGAGCCGCCGGGCGCGGTCTCGTTCGGCGCCATCCGCCCGCTCGGCCTCGGCGAGCAGGAGCTCGAGCGCACGCTCGTGATCGCCGGCGTCCGCCGCCTGGACGACCTCTCTCAGGTCTCCCGACTCGCGCAGCGCGGCGAGGAACTCCTCCGCCTCCGACGGCTCGAGCAGGGCGTCGAGGAACGCGGCAACCGCCTGCCGCGGCTGCGCGCCGACGAACTCGCTGACGACGTGGCCGTTGCGAAACGCCTTCACCGCCGGGATTCCGCTGATGCCGTACTCGGCCGCGAGCGTGGGGTGGGCGTCCGTGTCGAGCTTCGTGAGCGCGACGCGGCCGTCCCTTCTTTCGACCTCGCCCTCGAGCACGGGCGCGAGCATGTGGCAGGGGCCGCACCACTCGGCCCAGAAGTCCACGACGACCGGCACGTCATGCGAGCGCTCGAGCACCTCCTGCTCGAAGGTCTCGTCGGTGACGTCCACGACGGTCAACCTTTGACGACTCCCAGCGGGACGAGGCGCGCGACGCGGCGTGCAAGGCGCGCCTGCTCCACGACGCGGACGACGGCGTCAACGTCCTTGTACGCGAGCGGCGCCTCCTCGGCGAGGCCCTTGTTCGAGGGGGAACGGACGACGATTCCGCGCGCCTCCAGCTCGCGCCGCAGGTCGCTTCCCGACACTTCCCGCTTCGCGGCCGTGCGAGAGAGCTGCCGGCCGGCTCCGTGGCACGTCGTGCCGAACGAGCGCTCGAGCGCGCCGTCGAGCCCGGCGAGGACCCAGCTCGACGTGCCCATGCTCCCGGGAATGAGGACGGGCTGTCCGGTCTCGCGGTAGACCGCGGGCACGTCGGCGGAGCCGGCCGGGAACGCGCGCGTCGCGCCCTTGCGATGCACGAGCAGCTCTCGGCCGCCGTAGCGCTCGACCTTCGCCACGTTGTGGGCGACGTCGTAGACCTGGCGCGTTCCGTCGGCGGCGTCGCGGCCGAGGACGCGAGCGATCGCACGGCGCACGCGGTTGGCGATCTCCTGACGGTTCGCGAACGCGAAGTTGGCGGCGGCCGCCATCGCCGAGAGGTAGGCGCGGCCTTCCGGCGACGACGCCGGCGCGCACGAGAGCTGGCGGTCCGGGAGCTCGATGCCGTAGCGCCCCGGCACCGCATCCATCCGTCGGACGTAGTCGGTGCAGACCTGATGGCCGAGGCCGCGCGAGCCCGAATGGATCAGCACTGTCGCCTGCCCGCGTCGCAGGCCGAATGCGCTCGCCGCCCGCTCGTCGAGCACGTCCTCCACGCGCTGAAGCTCGACGAAGTGGTTGCCCGAGCCCATCGTCCCGAGCTGCCCCGCGCCGCGCCGCTTCGCGCGCTCGGAGACGTCGGCGGGATCGGCGCCGGCGAGGCGGCCGCTCGACTCCGTCAGCTCGACGTCGTCGTCCCGCTCGGCGACGGCTCGGCTTCCGTCCGCGAGCACGCGCTCGAGCTCCGGGCCGTGGGCGCGAGCACCGCCCTTGCCGGCGCCCGCTGGCACCGAGCGGGAGATCTCGTGGACGAGCGGCTCGCGCCGGTCGCCGAGCTCGTCGCCGTCGAGGGGGAGCGCCAGCAGGCGTACGCCGCAGTTGATGTCGTAGCCGACACCGCCGGGCGAGACGACGCCGTCGGGGAGCTCCATCGCGGCAAGGCCGCCGACGGGGAACCCGTAACCCTGGTGGATGTCGGGCATCGCGTACGCCGCGTCGACGATCCCGGGCAGCGTCGCGACGTTCTGCAGTTGCTCCAGCGACTCGTCGCGCGCGATCTCGCCGAGCAGCTCGTCCGTGGCGAAGACGCGCGCCGGTACCCGCATGTCCGCGCGCGCGTCGGCGGGGATCTCGTACAGCGCGTCGTCGATCCGGCGGAGGTCAAACGTCAAGGACGACATGCGCGCGCCAGCGACCTCTCTCTCGTCGGAACTCGAGGCCATGGTACGTCACCGCCTTGACGACCGGCCGCGGCGCGCCGACGTGTCCGGCGACGACGGCGCGGAGTGCGTTCTCGCGCAGCTCGAGCTCGACGACACGCTGGGGGACGAAGCTTCGCGTGTCGGCGAGGAAGACGAGCTCGTCGAGCCATTGTGCGAGCAGGTCTCCGCGGTCGATGCCGTTCAGTTCGACGACGTGCTGCGCCGGGTCGTTATCGCCGCCGCCGTCGTAGAGCTCTGCGAAGGCGGCGAGCGCGTCGCGGAAGACCTGCTCCTCGTCATCGCCTTCGACGTCGAGCGCGAGCTCGGCCGTGTGCTCGACCCAGCGGTAGCTCATCGTAGGACTTCGGCGCCACATCCGAACACGAGCGCCGGGAGGAGCTCCGGCTCCGGCACTCCGCGCAGGGAGGGGTGGTCGGTATCGACGGCGACGTCGTCCCAGGTATCGAGCGCCAGCGCGCCCGCCCCCTCGTCCGCGCCGAAGCAGAGCAGCCGCTCCACGCCCACCACGTTGCGCCGCAGCGCCTGCCGGCGCCCGATCCCTTCGAGCTCGCGCAGCTCCTCGAGCGGGTCGATCCGCACGTTCGAGTCCGAA
>JBKOYJ010000124.1:0-7585 GCA_046725345.1 Actinomycetota bacterium
CGACCGGTCGAACGCCGGCCGAAAGCCGTTCAGTCGGCCGGCGGGATGTTCTGGTTCAGCCGGAAGACGTTGTCCGGATCGAACCGTCGCTTCAGCTCGCGCAGGCGGGCGAACTTCTCGGCTCCGAAGGCCGACGCGACCCGCTCGAGCGGCTCGTCGGCGCCCATGTAGTTCAGGTAGCCGCCGCCGGAGTACGGCCGGAGCGCGTCGCCGAAGGCTCGCGCCCACGCGATCTGCTCCTCGTCGTCCTCCGGCGACTCCCACGTCGCCATGCCGGTCATGTTGAAGCGCGCGCTTCGGTGGGCGAACGCCGTGGAGGCGTTCGGTACCCGCCGCGCCGCGCCCTGGAGGGGCTCCACGAGGACGCCGCCCCTCAGCGATCGGCAGCGATCGACGTGCTCCAGCATGAACTCGATCAGCTCGTCGGGGAGCGCGTGGACGAACTGACCCTTCCAGTAGTGCCGAAGCCCGAAGGGGGTCTCGCCGTAGATCGCCTGCAGCTGCAGATAGCTCGACGGTCCCACCGTGTCGACGGTCAGACCGGGCGCACTGCGCAGCGACTCGAGGCGCGACGCGGCGTCTTCGGAAGAGCCCGTCCAGCAGATCGAGATCACGGCTACGCCGCGGCCGTCCGCTCTGTTGCGCCCCAGCACGAGGAAGAGCGTGAACTCGTCGGGCGTGTCCTCGACCGCTTCGCGAAAGCGGCGCACGGCCTCGCCGGCGGACTCGAGGTCGAATACCAGCAAGCCTGCGCGGAGCGTCCCTAGCTCGTGCACGCGGTACGAGAATCGGGTGACGACGCCGAAGTTTCCTCCGCCGCCTCGGAGTGCCCAGAAGAGATCGGGGTTCTCGTCGTCGCTCGCGGTGAGGATGCGACCGTCCGCGTTCACGACCTCCGTCTCGAGCAGGTTGTCGAGCGTCAGCCCGTGCCGCCCCATCAGGTGGCCGATTCCTCCGCCGAGCGTGAGACCTGCGATGCCCGTGGTTCCGAACGTTCCTCCGGGCGTCGCGAGCGAGTGGCGCTGACACGCCGGGTCGAAGTCGTTCCACGTAGCCCCGCCGCCCGCATGCGCGATCCGCCGCTCCGGGTCGACGTGCACGTCGCGCATCAGGCGCAGGTCGAGGACGAGCCCGTCGTCGCAGACGCCATGGCCCGCGACGTTGTGGCCGCCCCCGCGCACCGAGAGCGGAAGCTCCGTGGAGCGCGCGAACTCGATCGCGGTCACGACGTCGGCGGCGTCGAGCGGGCGGACGATCAGCGCGGGACGGCGGTCGATTCCGCCGTTGAAGACCGCGCGAGCGAGATCGAAGTCCGGGTGCTCGCGCGTGATCAGCTGGCCACGGAGCGACGTCGCGAGCTCGAGTTGACGGTCGACGGAGACGGCGATGCCCGCATCTTCTCCTGTTTCGAGATGCCGCGTAAGGCCACGGTTTCGACCGGTGACGACGGGGTAGCCGCCCACAAACGACAGGGAAGGAGGGCGCACATGATCGACGCAGTCACCACGCTTCAGCGCGACGCGCTCGCGACGCGAGTGCGCGAGCCGGCATGGAAGGCAGCCGAGGTCCTGCGAATCCGCCGCCGCTCACGAGCGGCGCGGGCCGCCAAGCTGCTCGACTCCCTCGGCCCCGGTCTCGCCGCGGCCGCCCTCGCGCGGCGGCGCCGCATCCGGCTCGGCAGGTTCCAGCTCGGAAGTGAGGCGCCGACGCCGGTCGGGGCCGCGTTCCGCGGCGCCGGCGGAGGGCTCGCGGGGAACGGCGCAGTGGGCCGCCTTCCGGCTCCGCGGCAAGGAGACTCGGGCTTGGACGAGCTGGGAGCATGCGCCCGCGCCGGCGAGGATCGGCAAGCGCGTCTGGGAGGGTGTCTCCAGGCGCCAGGCCCCGGTCGAGAGGATCCGTCTGTTCAACAACGTCGTCCACTGGACGTCCGGAGCGCTCCTCGCTGCGGCGTTCGGCATCGTGGAGGCGTCGCTCGACGAACGGCACCGGCGCCCGGTCCGAGACGGTCTCGCGTTCGGCGCCGCAGCGTGGATTCTGGGCAGCGGCGCGCTGATGCGCGCGGCGAAGCTCGCGAAGCCGCCGTGGCGCTAACGGCGTTGGGACGAACGCGCTCGACGCGGGCCACCACATCGCGTACGGGCTCGCGACGGCGGGCACCTTCGGCGCGCTAGAACGGGTCTAAAGCGGGAAAAGCTCCGCTTTTCCCGCTTTCTGGTGAGACCCTTCGGGTGAGCGCGCGCGAAGAGCGCGGTCTTCGCGCGCTCTTTGACGTTCGCGCGCGACTCGGCTCCGCGAAGCGGAGCCCGAGTCGGACCCACGGAGGGGGCCCGCGGGGGACCCCGGTTCTCCCGCGTAGCGAGCGGCAGCGAGCGCCCAAACGTGAGGAGGGGGTTCTCGGGGGAACCCCACCGGTTCCCCCGGTTAGCCGCCCGCAGGGCGGCGTTTCGCGTGGGAATGGTTGCATCCGCCCGGTCGTTGAACCACGTGGCGAGCGCCGCAGCTTGGTTTGGACCGCCGGCCGCGCAACCCAGCCCGACGGACGGCGCCGCCTCGAGATCCGAAGGAGGAAATTCTTGAACCAGAATCAACCCGACCTGAAGCGCGTGACGGTGCGCTGCACGACGTGCGGCCACACCTTCACGACGCACTCGACGCGAGGCAACGACATCGTCGTCGACGTCTGCTCCAACTGCCATCCCGCCTATACGGGCGTCGAGCGCACGCGGGCGGGCGGAGGCCGCATCGAGCGCTTCGAGCGGCGCCGAGCGTTGACGTCGACACGACAGAGAAGGAGTGACTGAGCTGAGCAACCTGCTGGACGGAAATATCCGCGCATTCCTCGACTCGCTCGAGGAGCGAGGCGTCGTCGAGGAGAGCGCGATCGAGGCGTTCGCGCTCGAGCACGAGCTCGAGGACGACGAGGTGCGTGCGCTGCGCGCCGAGCTCGAGGAGCGCGGCGTCGACGTGGTCCACGAGGACGACGAGGCCGCCGTCCGGGTCCCCGCGCGGCTCCCCGAGGACGCGCCTGCGACGACCGACGGGCTCACGCTGTTCATGCACGAGGCCGGCCGCTACCCGCTGCTGACCGCGGCCGAGGAGGTCGCGCTCGCGAAGAGGATCGAGCGCGGCGACCGCGCCGCCAAGGAGCGGATGATCAACTCGAACCTCCGGCTCGTCGTCTCGATCGCGACGCGCTACCAGGGCCACGGGCTCGCCCTGCTCGACCTGATCCAGGAGGGCGTGATCGGACTCAACCGCGCGGTCGAGAAGTTCGACTGGCGGCGTGGCTACAAGTTCTCGACGTACGGGACCTGGTGGATCCGCCAAGCCTGCCAGCGCGCGATCTCGAACCAGTCGACGACGATCCGGGTGCCGACGCACGTGCACGAGCGCCGCTTGCGGCTCGCGCGGGCTCAGCGGCAGCTGGAGGCGGCGACCGGAACCGCTCCGACGGCGGAGGAGCTTGCGGAGGCGACCGGCCTCGAGCTTCGGCACGTCGAGGAGGCGCTCGCGGCCGTCGAGGCTTCGGTCTCGCTCAACCAGGCGGTCGGCGAGGAGGGCGACGGAGAGCTCGGCGACCTGTTCCCCGACCCGGCCGCGACCGACCCTGTCGAGGCCGCGGACGACGCGCTGCGGCGTGAGTCCGTCCGGCGCGCGCTCGACGGGCTGCCCGAGCGCGAGCGTCGCGTGCTCGAGCTGCGCTTCGGCCTCGGCGGCGATGCCGCGTCCCTGGAGGCGATCGCGCACGAGCTCGGCATCGGCCGCGAGAGCGTGCGGCAGCTCGAGGAAAATGCGCTGGCGGCGCTCGGGGAGGAGCTCGAGGGCCTCGTCGCGCTCGACGGCGATCTCGCCGACGCCGCCTAAGGCGCCGACTCGGCGGCGCCGACCATCAGGACGTGCCGGCTTTGCCGGCGCGTCCGTCTGAAATGACCGGTCGGGCGACACGAGCTCATTTCGAAGCGACCTCGAGTAACTTGCAATTCGAACATACGTTCGCTTCACTTGGGGCGTGCAGCTCGCCCTGGATGCGACCGACCGGCTCGTCGAGCTGCTCGAGGAACGCGGGCGGGCGCTCCCGGTCGTCGAGGCGGCACGGCATCTCTTCGCCGCCCGCTCGATCCCGGAGGCACTCGCCTGCTCGCTCGTGGCGGAGGTCACGGCAGGGGATGCACGTCTCCACGCATCCGGGAAGGTCGTTGCGCTGGCCGCGGGCGACGACCCGCTGCTCGAGCACGCAGAGATCGTCGTGTTCGACCTCGAGACGACTGGTCTCTCGGCGGCGTCGAGCCGGATCTGCGAGATAGGCGCCGCGCGCGTTCGCGCGCTCGAAGTGGTGGAGACCTTCACGACCCTGGTCAACCCCGGGGTCGCGCTGCCGGAGCCGATCGGGCGGCTCACCGGCCTTCGGGACGCCGAGCTGCGACGCTCGCCGCCCGCCGCGACCGCGGTCCTTCGCTTCGTCGCGTTCGCCGGCGACGCGCCGCTGGCCGCCCACAACGCGCGCTTCGACCGCTCCTTCCTAGACCGCCAGCTCGAGCGCCTTTACGGCAGGCGTCTCGCCGCCCCGCCGCTCGACACGGTGGCGCTGGCGCGACGCCTGCTCGCGGGCCGCGTGCGGCGAACGAGCCTCGCGGGCCTCGTCGAGTTCTTCGGGACGCCGACCCAGCCCTGCCATCGAGCTCTTCCCGACGCGGAGGCGACGGCGGAGGTGCTCGTGCGCCTGATCGGCCTCGCGCAGGAGCGGGGTGCGCGCACCCTCGGCGATCTGGAGGCGCTTGCCGCCCCCCGCGCACGCCGCGTCTACGGGAAGCGCTCACTCGCCCACGGCGCGCCGCCGCGGCCCGGCGTCTACCGCTTCCGCGACCGTCACGGGCAAGTCCTGTACGTCGGCCGCGCCCGCGACCTGCGCGCGCGCTTGCGCTCGTACTTCCGCAGCCAGCGCCAGCGACCCTCGGTCGAGGCGGCGCTCGCGGCCGTGGAGCGGATCGAATGGGACGTGCTCGGCTCCGAGGTGGAGGCAGCGCTCGTGGAGGTGCGGTTGATTCGTGAGCTCGCGCCGCCTGCAAATGCGCGTGGCAGGAGCTCGGAACGGTCTTCGTACCTCCGCCGCCGCGGGGATGGAATCATCGCCTCGTCGTCGCCGACTCGCTTCGGCCCGATCGCCAGCCGGCGGCAGGCGACGCTCGCGGCTCGCGCGCTCGAGCTCGCGGGAGCCGGTCCCGAGGATCTGCTGGCCGGCTTCGGGCCGCTGCCGAGGCTGCGCGAGCGCCTCCGCGACCTCGCCGACTGTCTTCGCTACGAGGACGCCGCCCGCCTGCGCGACCGGATCGACGCGCTCGAGGCGGTTCAGCGCCGGCTGCGGCGACTGGAGCAACTACGCGCCAGCCGTGTTTGTCTGCTGGCACCGGCCGCCGGCGCAGGCGTCCGCGCCTTCTTCCTCGCAGGTGGGCGCGTCCGAGACGTGCGAACGCTTCCGCCGGGCGCAGGCGCGCGGCTCGAGCTCGCCGGCGGACTCTCCGCGGCGCGCGCCGCGGCCGAGGACGTGGACTACGGCCGCGAGGCGGCCGACGAGCTGCTCGCGATCGCGCCGTTCCTTCGCCGGCCGCCGCCAGAGCTGCGGATCTGCCCGCTGGATGCGGACGCCATTTTGCGCGCGGCCCAGCGCCTGGGCGCGACGGTCGCCGCGGCTGCCTAGCGCGCGGGGGGCGGGCCGGGTGGTCCGAGGATCTCCATCCCGTTGCGCGCGCCAATCGGAAGCAGCCGCCCCATGTCAGGGGGAGCCTCGCGCGGCGGCGGCAGCACCCGCTCGGCCGCCGGCACACCGACCTCTCTCAGGAAGCCCTCGAAGAGGAACGGTTGGAAGCCGATCAGCGTCCTCCCCCCGTGCGGAGGCTCCGCGATGAAGGTGTGTGGCACGCCCTTGGGGCCGAACGCGAACGAGCCGGCCGGGAGCGAGAGGCGCTCATCGCCGACGTAGACCGTGAACTCACCCTCGAGCACGTAGAACCACTCGTCCTCGTCGGGGTGGACGTGCCAGGGCGAGCCGTCGCCGGCTCGCGCGGTGACGTCGATCAATCCGTACTCGCCGTTCGTGTCCTCGCGGCTGATCTTCAGGATTTCGAGCATCCCCAGCAGCCAGAACGCCTCCCCCTCGTTCTTGTCGAGCAGATACCCGTGCATTGCCCGTTCTGCAGAAGCGACCGTCATTCTGGCTCCCTTCGTCGAACTGCTAAGATCTGCAACTGTCTATGAAGAAACAGTTGCTAAAGGGACTATCTCAGGAAGAACAATCTCTGTCAAGCCCCTCGCCCGAGCGGCTGCTTGCCTGGCGCCTCTACTTCGAGAGCGCGCTCGCGCTCGTCGACGTGCTCGACGCCGAGCTCGAGCGCGACGCCGGGATCCCGCTGCGCTGGTACGACGCCATGGTTCACCTCGAGGAGACACCCGACGGTCTGCGCATGAACGAGCTCGCCGAGCGGATCCTCTACAGCAAGAGCGGCTTTACCCGCGTCGTCGATCGGATGGAAGAGGCCGGCCTCGTCCGCCGCGTCCGCCCCGAGAATGACCGCCGCTCGATCCTCGTCGTCCTCACGGATGCGGGCCGCAACACACTGGAGCAAGCCCGGCGCCACCACCGGCACGGGATCGAACAGCATTTCTCCCGTCACCTCGCCGACACTGATGTGAAGGCGCTCACCCGCGCGTTCGAGAAGGTCAGCACCCACGCCCGCCCCCTCCGCCCGGGGCGCATCCGCAGCTAGAGGCTCGGTGTGGGTGCCTGCCCGCCGGCGCGCGCGGCGCTCGGCTCCCGCTCGGCCACGAGCACATACGTCGGCACCGGGCCCTTGCCCTTGACGTCGACGTTGCCGCGCGGCTCGAGCACGAACGCCTCGTTCAGCAGCCGGTACGTCCGCGCGGTCACTTGGATCTCGCCGGGTCGCCCGTGCAGCTCCATCCGGCTCGCGGTGTTGACCGTGTCGCCCCAGAGGTCGTAGCTGAACCGCCGCCGCCCGATCACGCCGGCCACCACCGGACCGCTGTCGACGCCGATCCGAACGGCAAGGCCCCTGGACGCCGCCGCCGCGAGCCGTGGCAGCGAGTCGCGCATCTCTAGCGCCATGCGTGCGACCGCCTCGGCGTGGTCGACGCGGGGTGTGGGCAGACCGCCCGCGACCATGTAGCCGTCGCCGATCGTCTTGATCTTCTCCAGCTCGAACCGGTCCGCGAGCTCGTCGAAGCACGAGAAGACCTCATTCAGAAGCTCGACCACCGCGCGGGGCTGCATACGCTCGGCGAGCGGCGTGAAGCCGACGATGTCCGCGAAGAGCACCGTCACGTCGTCGAGGCCGTCGGCGATCAGCCCGTCCGAATCCTTGAGCCGCGCAGCGATCTCGCGCGGAAGCACGTTCAGCAGCAACCGCTCCGAGCGCTCCTGCTCGGTCTCGAGGGCGGACAGCGCTCGCTCGCGCTCGCGGACGAAGTACTGGAGCAAGAAGAAGACGACGGACGAGAGCACCGCGATGTTGAGGCCGAAGAACACGATCACGAGCGCGGCGGGCAGGTCGGCCGCCGGCAGCAGCGGATC
>JBKOYJ010000126.1:0-24882 GCA_046725345.1 Actinomycetota bacterium
GGCTTTCCGATCTATGCCGCCATACGCTCGCTCGGCCGTGAGGGGATCGCCGAGCTCGTGGAGCGCTGCTGCCGGCACGCGCGGCGGTTCGCGACCGAGCTGTCGGACGCAGGTGCCGACGTGCTCAACGACGTCGTCCTCAACCAGGTGCTCGTCCGCTTCGGAGACGACGCTCGAACTGACGCCGTCGTCGCGGCCGTCCAGGCCGACGGCACGGCGTTCGTGAGCGGAACGACGTATCGAGGCGTCCGCGCGATGCGGATCTCGGTCTCCAACTGGCAGACGACCGAGGAGGACGTCGACACGACCGTGCGGGCCATCCTCCGCGCGGCTCGAGCGCCGGCTGTCGCGTAGTCACGACCGCTCGGCGACGAGCTCGTGCCAGAGCAGGCCGCCGGTCGCGTCGGGCCCGACGAGCGGCCTCTCGCCGCGGCGGCCCGCGTCGTACGTCGCCGCACGGCTAAAGGGCGAGGCAGCGACGGCCCGCGTCCACGCCTCCGGCGTCCACGCGGTCATCTCGTGCACCTCCTCCAGCACCTCGCCGGCCCGCGGGCCCTCGAGCACCTCGATTCGGGAGCGCTGGAGCGAGCGCCCGCTCTCCACGTCGAGCTCCTCGTCGACCCAGTCGATCCGGAGCTTCGTGTCGCCCCGGCTCGCCTCCCAGTGCGAGCCGGCGAACGGCTCGTGTTCCGTTGGATCGACGAGCCCGAGCTGGACGAGGTAGCGCCCGCCGGGGTCGAGGTGCCGTGCTGTGCACTCGAGGTGAGCCGCGAGTTGTGTCGGCGAGAGGTGCAGAAGCGTGTTGATCGGGCACACGGCGCCGCCGAAGCGACGACCGAGCTGGAAGTCAGCCATGTCGGCGAGGACGACCGTCGCCCGTTCGCCGAACGGCGCGAGCCGGCGACGCGCGATCGCTAGCGCGGCCTCGGAAAGGTCGAAGCCGACGGCCTCGATTTCGCGGCGGGCGAATGCGACGAGCATCCGGCCCGTGCCGCAGCCGGGCTCGAGCACGCTGCGGCAACGGCGCCCCAGGCGCTCGACCAGCCAGTCGACCTCGTCGTCGACGTCCCAGTCGAAAGCGATGTCGTAGAGCTCGGCGTGCTCGTCGTAGAGGCTCGACACGGAGGAACGCCCGCATCGTCGCCGAAGTCGCGGCCATGGCGCGGAAGAAGCGGTCGTCCAAGCTGCGCCCGAAGGCGCCGTCGCGCGTCAAGAAGCAGAGACAGAAGAGACGGCCGCGCGGTCACGAGCACCCCGAGCTGATCGGTCTCGGACTGGTCGCGCTCGGCCTCTTCCTCGCGACCCTCTTCTACCTCGGCTGGGAGGGCGGGGTCGTCGGCGCGGCGGTCGCGGGCTGGGCGCACGACGCCGTCGGGGCGGCCGTCTACGGGCTGCCCGTGACCCTGGTGGGCGTGGGCGTCCTCCTGCTCGCTCGCAGCGCGCTCGTCGACGTGCGACCGTTCCGTACCGGCCTCGCGCTGTCGCTCGTCGGCCTGCTCGCGACGCTCGGCCGCGAGCACGGGGGCGGCGCGGGGCGGGGGCTCGAAGGCGTCACGGCCCGCCTGCTCGGCGAGACCGGAGCGACGCTCCTCGGCGTCACGCTCCTGCTCGCCGGGCTGCTGCTCCTCTCCGGCGCGTCGGTCGGGGCCGTCCTGCGCCGGTCGGGCCATGCGCTCCGTCGCGCCGGCACGTCTGCACGCCGGTCGCTCTCACGCCCCGCGACGAGCCCGCTGCGTGCAGGAAAAACCGTGCGACTTGACGACCCCGATCTGCCGGCACATCCGCCGCCGGTCGACGCCGAGCAGGCGTTCCCCGACGTGGTGGGGCCGCCGCCGCTCGTCGCGGAGCCGGAGTCGGCAATCGCCGCCGAGGCGGACCCCTATGCCGAGCAGCAGCAGCTCTTCGAGGCGCCCGAGCCTGCGCCGGCCGACTACCGGCTGCCCGACCATGAGCTCCTCCGCCGGTCGCGCCAGCCCACGTCGTCATCGGCCGACGCCCACGAACGCATCGCCGAGCTGCTCGTGCAGACGCTCGCCAACTTCGGCGTCGAGGCCACCGTCGTCGGCCAGATCAGCGGGCCGCGCGTCACGCGCTACGAGCTCCAGCTCGCGCCCGGGACGAAGGTCTCCAAGGTCGCCGCGCTCAAGGACGACCTCTCTTACGCGCTCGCCACGACGGAGATTCGGATCCTCGCGCCAATTCCCGGCAAACAGGCGGTCGGCGTCGAGGTCCCGAACCCATCGCCGAACCTGGTGACGCTCGGCGACATCTACGACGACCTCCCCGCGACCGCGAGCCCGCTCGCCGTCTGGCTGGGGAAGGACATCTCCGGCACCGCGGTCTGGACCGACCTCGCTCGCATGCCGCACATCCTCATCGCCGGCACTACGGGCTCCGGCAAGTCGGGTTCGATCAACACGATGCTGACGTCGATCCTGCTGCGCGCGACGCCCGACGACGTGCGGATGATCCTGATCGACCCCAAGCGAATCGAGCTCGGGTACTACGAGTCGATCCCGCACCTGCTGACGCCGGTCGTGTCGAGCCCGAAGGAGGCGTCGGCGGTGCTCGCCAACGTGCTGGCGGAGATGGAGCGCCGCTACGAGCGCCTGAGCGCCGTGCGCGCACGCACCCTTCCCGAGGCGAACCGAGCCTTCCGTCGCCGCGGGGAGCCGACGCTGCCGTACCTGCTCGTCGTCATCGACGAGCTCGCCGACCTGATGATGGTGTCGCCGCAGGCCGTGGAGGACGCGGTCATCCGTCTCGCGCAGAAGTCGCGCGCCGTCGGCATCCATCTCGTGCTCGCTACGCAGCGGCCCTCGGTGGACGTGATCACCGGGATGATCAAGGCCAACGTGCCCTCGCGGATCGCGTTCGCCGTCTCGAGCCAGACCGACTCGCGAGTGATCCTCGACCAGGCGGGCGCCGAGAGCCTGCTCGGCCAGGGCGACATGCTCTTCAAGCCGCTCGGCACCTCGCGCCTGCAGCGCGTGCAGGGCGCCTACGTCAGCGAGGAGGAGGTCGCGCTGGTCGTCGAGCAGTGCCGATCGCAGCGCGAGCAGGAACTCGACGAGTCGCTGCTCGAGGCGCCCGAGCAGCCGCTCGAGCCCGGAGAGGGGGAGGGCGACGAGGAGTTCGACCCCGACGAGGATCCGTTGCTCGAGCGGGCGATCGAGGTCGTCGTCTCCACGCAGACGGCCTCGGTCTCGCTGCTGCAGCGGCGCCTGCGCGTCGGCTACACGCGCGCCGGCCGGCTGATCGACATGCTCGAGCGGCGCGGGATCATCTCGGGGTACGAGGGCTCGAAGCCGCGCCGCGTGCTCGTCGACGAGGCGCAGCTGGCGACCATCCTCGATCCGGAGTAGCTGGAACGCCGGCGTTCTTTTCCATCCACCTGCGCGCCGATCAGATCGTGAGCGGGACGGCCGTCAACTTCCTCGCGCTCGGAATCACGGGCTACCTGTTCATCGACATCTACGGCGACGAGGGAACGCGCGACCTCCCCGAGATCCCGCAGGTGAACCTCGACTGGCTCGACTCGATCCCGCCGGAGAGGCTCGGGACCTTCCTCGAAGACACGATCGGTCACCTCAACCTGATGATCTGGCTCAGCTTCGCGGTGATCGTGATCTCCTGGTTCGTGATGTTCAAGACGCCGATTGGGCTGCGCATCCGGTCGGTCGGCGAGCATCCGCGCGCGGCCGATACTGTCGGCATCTCCGTCTACCGTGTCCGTTATGGAGCCGTCGTGCTCTCGGGGATGCTCGCCGCGATGGGCGGCGTCTACCTGTCGATCGGATTCGTCCACTCGTTCGGGCAGAACTTGACCGCGGGACGCGGCTTCATCGCGCTGGCTGCGCTGATCTTCGGGCGCTGGAGGCCGTTCGGCGCCTTCGGCGCGGCCCTCCTGTTCGGCTTCGCCAGCGCGGTCGCGCCGCGGCTCGAGAACGTCGAGTCCTGGCAGGAGTACGGGACGCTCTTCCAGGCGCTGCCGTACGTCCTCACGCTGATCGCCGTCGCCGGCCTCATCGGCCGCTCGATCCCGCCCGCCGCCATTGGCCGTCCATACGTCAAGCAATAGGCAGCGGAACGTCCGCGCTGGCGTGTCCGTGCTGCTCGGGCTCGTCGCCGTCGCGACGCTGCCGGCGGCAGTCGCGCTCGCGGAGGTGCCGGAGCGGATCGACCTGCTCCAGGCCGGCTTGGCGGTCCCGGTGGCGGGTGTGCTCGCGCTCGCGACCCTCGTGCTCGCCCGCGGGGGGCGCCTGCGCTTCGAGCGGACGCTCGGCCGCGTCGGCGGCCGCCGCACCGCCTGGCTCGGGAAGGCCCTCGGGCTGCTGGCCCTCGCGATGACGGCCTCCGGCGCCGTGGCGCTGGCCACGTACGCCGTGCTGAGGCACATCGCGGAATAGGCGCTACGATCGCGCGGTGTTCGCGATCGGCAGCAGCCTGCGCGAGGCACGGGAGCGTCAGGGGATCGAGCTCGCCGACGCCGAGGCCTCGACCAAGGTCCGCGCGAAGTACCTGCGCGCGCTCGAGGACGAAGCATTCGACGTCCTTCCGGCCCAGACGTACGTCAAGGGGTTCCTGCGTGCGTACGCGGACTACCTCGGCCTTGACGGCCAGATCTACGTGGACGAGTTCAACTCGCGCTTCGCCAGCGACGACGACGACCTGCCGACGGTCACGCGACCTCGCCGCTCGCGTGCAGGCGCGGGGCGCCAGGTCGAGACGTCCGTGGTGCTCGTGGCGCTCGCCGGCATCGCCGCGGTGACCGCGCTCGTTGTCGTGGCATGGAAGTGGGGCGGAAGCCCGGCGGAGCGTCCCGCGCTCGTGGGTCCGCCTGCCGCCCCACAGGCATCGGGGCGCTCGAAGGCGACGCAGCCGGAGTGGCCCAAGCTGCAGGTGCGCGCGGTTCGCGGCGACTCGTGGATACGCGTCGTCCGCCTGCGAAGCGGTTCCGCGACCGGGAAGCAGCTGTTCCGTGACGTGCTCACGCGGGGTCAGGAGCGGTCGTTCGTGGGCGAGCGTCTCCGCCTGCTCGTGCAATCTCCCGAAAACCTCGCCTTTTGGCTCGAGGGCAAGCGGGTACGGCTGCCGGCAGACAGCCATTCGCTGACGGTGACGCGCCGGGGCGTTCGCCCGACTTGACGCGTCCGCACGCGGCGATCGTCGTCACCGGCAGCGAGCTCGTCCGCGGTGAGCGGCAGGACCGGAACGGGCCCTTTCTCGCGCGTGAGGCACTCTCGCTCGGTCTCGACCCAGTCCGGATCGTCGTCGTCGGCGACGACCCGACGGCGCTCCACTCGGCGCTTTCGGGCGCCCTCGACGCCGAGCTCTGCCTGACGTCGGGCGGGCTCGGCCCCACGCACGACGATCGCACGGTCGAGCTGCTCGCCGAGGTGACCGGGCGCGAGCTCAGGGTCGACGGACCCCTCCATGACGAGATCGAGGCCTTCTCGCGGCGCATCGCCGTCCGCCTCCGGCGCCCGTACGCGGACTTCGAGCACGGCGTCCGCAAGCAGGCGAGCATTCCCGAAGGGGCGCTCGTCGTCGGCCTCGCCGGCACGGCGCCGGGGCTCGTCCTCGAGCACGGGTCCTGCGTCGTCGTGGTGCTGCCGGGCCCGCCGGGCGAGCTCCGGCGCCTGTGGGAGCGCGCGCTCGAGACGGATCCGGTGCGCCGGGTGCTGGCACGGGCCCGGCCTCCCGGACGCCGCGAGCTTCGTATCTTCGGCGCGAGCGAGTCAGCCGTCGCGCAGGCGCTCGCCGCAGCGGGCGGCGACGGAGACGGCATCGAGGCGACGATCTGCGCGCGCGACTACGAGATCCACGTCGACCTGCTCTACGACGAGGCGGCGGCGGACCGCGCGGAGACGCTGGCGCGCGAGCTGGCGGCGCGCCTGCGCCCCTACGTGTTCGCGCTCGACGCTCGACCGGTCGAGGAGCTCGTGCTCGGCCTGTGCCGCGCGCGCGGCCTCACGCTCGCCACGGCGGAGTCGTGCACCGGGGGGCTCGTCGCGGCACGCCTCACCGACGTCCCGGGCGCGAGCGACGTCTTCCTCGGCGGGGTGGTGGCATACGCCGACGAGGTCAAGCGGGCCGAGCTCGGAGTGCCGGACGAGGTCCTCGCGCGGCACGGCGCAGTCTCGGCCGAGACGGCCGCGGCGATGGGTCACGGCGTTCGCGCCGCGCTCGGCGCGGACGCGGCGGTCGCGGTCACAGGAGTCGCGGGGCCTGGGGGTGGGAGCGAGGAGAAGCCGGTCGGCCTCGTCCACCTGCACGCTGTTGGTCCCGAAGGCGAGCGGGGGCGCGAGCTGCACCTTCACGGCGGTCGTGACGAGATCCGGCGGCGGGCGACCGTCACCGCGCTCCATCTCGTGCGAGGGCTGCTCGAACCGGCGGACGTGACGCTTTCGGCACGAAGCAGTCGCGAACCGGCGTGACCTCGACCGCTAGCGTCGGGAGGCGTGAGTTCCTCCGCCTCTTCCTCGCACTCCGTCTTCCCGAGCCGACGGTCGATCGCCTCGTCGACTGGCAGGCGGGCGAGCTCTCCGGCGGCAGGGTCCTCGGACGGGAGCACCTCCACGTCACGCTCGCGTTCCTTGGACGCCGCCCGCGAGCGGAGCTCGGGGCGATCGCCGGCGCGCTGGAGCAAGCCGCCGCGGCCGCCGCCCGCCCGCGGCTGCACGTGCGCGGCTATCGCGAGACGCGAAGCGTCGGGATGCTCGTGCTGGAGGATGAGGACGCGCACGCGACGGCCCTCGCCGCCGACCTGCACGAGCGCCTCGAGCGGCTTGGCGTCTACGAGCGCGAGCGGCGTCCGTGGCTCGCCCACGTGACGGTCCTGCGCTTCCGCGCGCGCCCGCAGCTCCGTCCCGCGCTTCCCGATCTCGGCGCGGTCAGTCCGTCCGAGGCCGCTGTCTACAGTTCACTGCTGCGGCCGACCGGGGCGCAGTACGAGATTCTCGAATCGGTTCCGCTAGGAGGTTGATCAGGTTGGATCGCGAGCAGGCACTCGAAACCGCCCTCGGCCAGATCGAGCGGCAGTACGGCAAGGGCTCCGTGATGCGGATGAGCGACCGCGCCGCGGTCGAGGTGGGCGCGATCTCCACCGGCTCGCTCTCGCTCGATCTCGCCCTCGGGATCGGCGGCCTCCCGCGTGGACGATGCATCGAGATCTTCGGCCCCGAGTCCTCCGGCAAGACCACGCTCGTCTACCACGTGATCGCCGAGGCGCAGCGTCGCGGCGGCATCTGCGCGTTCATCGACGCCGAGCACGCGATGGACCCGGCGTACGCGAAGCGGATCGGCGTGAACATCGACGACCTGCTCGTCTCGCAGCCCGACACCGGCGAGCAGGCGCTCGAGATCTGTGAGTTGCTGATTCGAAGCGGCGCGCTCGCCGTCGTCGCGGTCGACTCCGTCGCCGCGCTGACCCCGAAGGCCGAGATCGAGGGCGAGATGGGCGACAGCCTCCCCGGCATCCAGGCGCGCTTGATGAGCCAGGCGCTGCGCAAGCTCGCCGGCACGCTCAACCGCACCGACACCATCTGCATCTTCACGAACCAGCTGCGCGAGAAGATCGGCGTGATGTTCGGATCGCCGGAGACCACACCTGGCGGGCGCGCGCTGAAGTTCTATTCGTCGGTGCGGCTCGACATCCGACGGATCGAGACGCTCAAGGAAGGCGTCGAGGCCATCGGCAACCGCGTGCGCGTGAAGGTCGTGAAGAACAAGGTCGCGCCGCCGTTCAAGCAGGCCGAGTTCGACATCATCTACGGCTCCGGGATCCCCTGGGAAGGCACCGTGCTCGACGCCGCGCTCGAGCGGAAGGTCGTGCAGAAGTCGGGCTCGTACTTCAGCTTCGGCGACGAGCGGCTCGGCCAGGGCCGGCAGAACGCGGCCGCGTTCCTGCGCGAGCATCCGGACGTCTGCCAGCAGATCCTGGTTGCGCTGCAGGCGCAGCTGGGCGCCGAGCAGGTCGTCTCGGCGCGGTTGATGCCGACCGTCGAGACCGAAGCCGCTGCAACACCTGCCTAGCGGCGTGGCCTTCGTCACGGCGCTCCGCGAGCGCGCGGGCGGCAGAATCGCCGTCGAGCTCGACGGCGCCCCTTGGCGGACACTGCCACAGGACGTCGTCGTGCGTGCCGGGCTCGTCCCAGGCGTCGAGCTGGACCGGCCGCGTGTGCGCAAGCTGCGGCGCGCGCTGCGCCGGAGCGAGGCGCTTGCGGCAGCGGCGCGGGCACTGCGCGCCCGCGACCTCTCGACGCGGGGCCTCGACGAGCGCCTCGAGCGTCGCGGCGTCGCCGCCGGCACGCGAGCGAAAGCGCTCGAGACGCTGGAGCGCGCGGGGCTCGTCGACGACGAACGGTTCGCGTTCACGCGTGCCTCGTCGCTCGCAGCGCGCGGGCGCGGCGACGCCGCGATCCGGTGGACGCTCGAGCACGAGGGCGTCACGCCCGACCTCGTCGCGCGGGCGCTCGAGGCCCTCGAACCCGAGCGGGCGCGCGCCGGTCGCATCGTCGCCGATCGCGGCTCGACCAGCGCCACCGCGCGCTTCCTCGCTGCGCGCGGCTTCGCCGAGGAGGCCGTGGAAGCGGCGCTCGGCGGCGAGTTTGGCGCGGGCGACGGCGCGGCGCTAGGATAAGTAGGCATCACACATATGACAATTACGCTGCACACACGGCATTTCAGGATCGGAAGAAGCACCGGAGCGACGAACATCGACGCGATGGCGACCGCCCCAGGAGGACCAGCTCAGGCACTGACGTAGGAGAGCAGGCCGCCCTCCGTGCGGAGCCCTGCTCCGCCTTCGACCGATTGCGGAACGCCCTGCGTGCGGGCAGGAGGCAGAACGGCCATGCTCGCAATCGGAATTCTCGTCGGGCTCGTATTGGGAGCCGCGGCGTGTGGGCTCGCCGTCGTCGTCTGGAGCAGGTCGAGCCGGGCGTCCGGGCTTCGGGCGCGTGACGAGATCCTTCGCGAGGCGCAGCGGCACGCAGACACGCTTCGGCGTGAGGCCCAGGTGGAGGCGCGCGAGCGCGACTTGCGCCTCCGCAGCGAGCTCGAGGAAGAGCTGCAGGAGCGGCGTACGGAGGTCGCCAAGCTCGAGGAACGGCTCCTCGCGCAGGAGGGCGAGATCGAGCGAAAGCTCACGGAGCTGGCCCGCCGCGAGCAGGGAATCGCGGACCGCGAAGCGCACACGCGGCATCTGCAGGACGAGCTCAAGGAATCGAAGGCGATCCAGGTCGCCCAGCTCGAGCGGATCGCCGGCATGACGGTCGGCGACGCCAAGCAGCAACTGCTGGATCGTTCCGAGGAGCTCGTCCGGCACGAGCTCGCCCGGCGCGTTCGCCAGCTCGAGGAGGAAGCGCAGTCGGACGCCAAGCGGCGGGCGCGCAACCTCGTCGTCGACGCGCTTCAGCGTGTCGCCGCGAGCCACGCAGCGGAGACGACCGTCTCGATCCTCGAGCTCCCCTCGGACGACATGAAGGGGCGCATCATCGGCCGGGAGGGCCGGAACATCCGCGCGCTCGAGCATCTCACGGGAGTGGACGTGATCATCGACGAGACGCCCCAGGCGGTCGTCCTTTCCTCGTTCGACCCGATCAGGCGGGAGGTCGCCCGGCTCACGCTCGGGAAGCTGATCGAGGACGGGCGGATCCATCCCGCCCGGATCGAGGAGATGTACTACCAGTCGAAGGCGGAGCTCGAGGACACGCTCCGCCAGGCGGGCGAGCAGGCGGTCTTCGAGGCGAACTGCGGAGATGTCCACGAGGAGCTCGTGAAGATCCTCGGTCGCCTTCGCTTCCGCACGAGCTACGGCCAGAACGTCCTCAAGCACTCGCTCGAGGTCGTCCATCTCGCGGGGATCATGGCCCACGAGCTCGAGGCCGGCGTGAAGACCGCCAAGCGGGCGGCGCTCCTGCACGACATCGGCAAGGCGATGACGCACGAGATGGAGGGCTCGCACGCGCTCGTGTCCGCGCAGCTCGCACGGCGGTACGGCGAGTCGCGCCCGGTCGTGCACGCGATCGAGGCTCACCACTACGAGGTCCAGCCCCAGACGGTCGAGGCCGTGCTCCTCATTTCCGCCGATGCGATCTCGGCTTCGCGGCCAGGCGCGCGCGGCGAGAGCCTCGAGAGCTACATTCGCCGGCTCGAGTCGCTCGAGGAGATCGCTGCCCAGAAGGAGGGTGTCGAGAAGGTCTACGCACTCCAGGCGGGCCGCGAGATCCGCGTGATGGTGAAGCCGGCCGAGATCGACGACGACGCGGCCGTGCTGCTGTCCCACGAGATCGCGCGCGAGATCGAGGACCAGCTCGACTACCCGGGCCAGGTCAAGGTGACGGTGATTCGCGAGTCGCGGGCGATCGACTTCGCCAAATAGGCACGGGGGGAACGGCCGGTTCCCCCCGTGGGACCCCCTTCCCCGGGGTCCCCGCACGCTTCCCGCGCGGGAACGCTCCCGGCCGGCGAAGCCGGCCTCCGCTAAACGGTTGGGAGCCGAGAGCGAACTCCCGCTAGGCCGGTTTCGACGAACTCCGAGTGGTCGAACTCGAGGCCGTAGTGAAGCTCGTACCAGGGTCCGAGTCGGTGGTAGAAGAGCGCCCGACCGCGGAGCTCCGGATCGACCACGACGCCCGCTTCCGCGTATGCGGCCAGGAGCGCGTCGGCGAAGGCTTCGCTGACGCCGTGGAGGAGCCAGGCGAAGTCGAGCGCGGGATCGCCGATGCGGACATCTCCCCAGTCGATCACCCCCGAGACGGCGTCGCCGGAGCAGAGAACGTGCTCCGGTCCGAGATCGGCGTGCACGACCGAAATCGGAAAGCCGGTGCGAGCGCGGGCGAAGAAGTCCTCGAACAGGGCTCGGGCGCGCCGCCGCTCCGGCGGCGCGAGCAACGGGAAGGCGCGTCGCTCGGCCCACTCACGAAATTCGCCGTAGCGAGCTAGCCAGGCGCGGCCGTCAGTCGCGGGCAACCCGAGCTGCTCCGCTCGGGCCAAGTCGAAGCGGTGGAGAGCCGCCAGGAACGCTCCGACCTGTCGCGCCAGCGCGCGCGGGTCGGCGCCCTCGGCCAGAGCGACGTCGAGCGGCGATCCGCGCAGCTTTCGGTACCCGACGAGCTCGACAGGGTCGTCACCACCGACGATCTCAAAGCGAGGAACCGGGGTGGGAAGCCGAGGCGCGAGCTCGGGCAGAAGGGCGATCTCTCGCCGGAGCGATTCGGCCACCTGGGCGCGGCGAGGGATGCGGATGATCCAGTCGTCGTTGACTTCGACGATCACGCTGTCCCAGCCCTGCTCGACCGTGACGAGGCTCTCGATCTCGAGCTCGGGAGCGTGCCGCTGGACGAGCGCGCGGTAGTCCGCGCTGGCCGACCGCCGATTCGAGTCCTCTACCATGGGCCGCCGTGAAGCGCTACCACGTGACGACCTTCGGATGCCAGATGAACGCGCACGACTCCGAGCGCATCAAGGGGATGCTCGAGGAGCTCGGGCTCGGCGAGGCGGTGTCGCAGGGCGAGGCCGACGTGCTCGTCTTCAACACCTGCACGATCCGCGAGAAGCCCGACCAGCGCTTCGCCGCGCATCTGGCGCAGGCGGCCGCGCTGAAGCGGCGCGACCCAGACAAGGTGATTGCCGTCGGGGGCTGCTACGCCGAGGCGCAGCGCGAGCAGCTGTTCACGCTCTACCCATATGTGGACGTCGCCTTCGGGCCCGGCTCGATTCCCCACCTCGGAGAGTGGCTGGGAGCGGGCGGCGAGGGCGTCGCGCGGGGCGCGTTCGGTACCGGGGTGGAGCGGCGCTTCTCCGCGCTGCTTCCCCAGCGGCGCGAGCGGCGGTTTCAGGCGTGGGTGCAAATCTCGATGGGATGCAACTCGACGTGCGCGTACTGCATCGTTCCCGCCGTGCGCGGTCGAGAGCAGAGCCGGCGCCCGGGTGAGATCGTCGCCGAGGTCACGCGACTCGCGGAGAGCGGCGTCCGCGAGGTGACGCTGCTCGGCCAGAACGTCAACTCATGGGGACGGGACCTGCTCCCGGATCTCCGCACCGAGTTCGGCGAGCTGCTGCACGCCGTCGACGGGGTCGACGGGATCGAGCGGATTCGCTTCACGAGCCCGCACCCCAAGGACTTCCGAGAGCCGGTGATCCGCGCGATAGCCGAGTGCGACGCCGTCTGCGAGCATGCTCACCTGCCGGCCCAGTCGGGGTCGTCCCGCGTGCTGAAGCGGATGCGCCGCACCTACGGCCGCGAGAAGTACCTCGACCTCGTGGCGCGGATGCGAGACGCGATCCCGGATCTCGCGCTCACCACCGATTTGATCGTCGGCTTTCCAGGCGAGGACGAGGACGACTTCCAGCAGACCGTCTCCCTGGTCGAGGAGGTCGGCTTCGACGGCGCGTACACGTTCGTCTACAGCCCGCGCCACGGGACCGAGGCCGCGTCGATGGCCGATCAGGTCCCCGAGGACGTGAAGCGAGACCGCGTCGAGCGGCTGATCGAGGTCGTGCAGGGGGTCGCGCACGAGCGGAACCAGCAGCGAGTCGGCCGCGTCGAGGAAGTTCTGGTCGAAGGGTCGAGCCGGACGGATCCGCAACTCCTCCGCGGCCGCACCCGACGCAACACGACAGTCAACTTCGCAGGCGCCGCCGAGCCGGGCGAGCTCGTCACGGTAAGGGTCGAGGCCGCCACGTCGACGACGCTCCGCGGAGAGCAGCTCGTCGCGGTGACGGCTTAGCCCGGCCCGGACACGCCGTCGAGCGCCGACGTGAACGCTCGCAATCCCACCGGCGTGCTCGCGATCTTCGGACCGACCGCCGCGGGCAAGAGCGACGTCGCGGAGGCGATCGCCGACAGCGTCCCCGCCGAGCTCGTCTCGGCGGACGCGATGCAGGTGTACCGCGGCCTTCCGATCCTGACCAACCAGTCGCCGCGGCCGACGCACCTCGTCGGGATCTGGCCGCTCGACCACATGAGCTCGCTCGCAGAGTTCGAGCGCCTCGCGCACGCGGCGATCGACGCCATCCTCGAGCGGGGCCGCACGCCGATCGTCGTCGGAGGGACCGGCCTCTACCTGCGCGCAGCGCTCGCCGACCTCGCCATCCCGCCGGCACCCTCGCCGGGGCTTCGCGAGCGGCTCGAGGCGCTGTACGACCGGCTCGGCCCCACGGGGAGCCACACGCTGCTCGCCGAGCGCGACCCGGCAGCGGCGGCCGCCGTGCACCCGAACGACCGCCGCCGCGTCGTCCGCGCGCTCGAGCTCGCCGAGCTCGGGTCGTCGCTCCGTCCCACGGAGCAGCGCCTCTGGCACGAGCAGACGCGTCACCCGACGCTGATCGTCGGGCTCGACGTTCCCGAGGACGAGCTCGACCGGCGGATCGAGGAGCGGACGGCCGCGATGTTCGAGCGCGGCGTCGTGGGGGAGGTGCGACGGGCGCTCGCATCCGGGCCGGTCTCGCGAACCGCCTGGACCGTGCACGGCCTGCGACTGCTCGCCGAGCTGCCGCCTGACGAAGCCCGCGAGGAGCTGGTTCGCATCACCCGCCGCTACGCGCGCTACCAACGGAAGTGGATGCGCCGGATCCCGGGGCTCGTTACCGTCCGCGCCGATCGCCCAGCGGGCGAGGTGGCGGATGAGATCCTCGATGTGGCACGCGCTCGGCAACACGTACCTCGTCGTCGAGCGGGATGAGGCTCAACCGCTGACGCCCGAGCGCGTGCGGGAGCTCTGCCGGGACGCGGACGGTGTCGTCGAGGTGCTCTCGGCGGAGGACGACGAGCTGTCCGTTGTCATCTGGAATGCCGACGGGTCGACGGCCGAGATGTCCGGGAACGGCACACGGATCGCAGCGCGCTGGCTCGCTGCGCGGACCGGAGCCGAGCGCGTGCGCGTGCGCGTCGGCCCGCGCGAGGTGAGCGCGCGAATGCTGCCCGGTGACGAGGCCGAGACCGACATGGGGCCCGTGGAGGTGCACGCGCCTGAGCGTGTCGCGGGTGTCGAGCTTGTGGTTGTCTCAATTGGCAACCCACACGCGGTCATCCTAGGAGAACCGCCGGACGTCGTGGATCTGGGGCCGCTACTCGGCTCGGACGCCCGCTTCCCGGAAGGAGTCAACGTGGAGGTCGCGCGCGTCGACGCCCCGGGAGAGGTGACCGCGCGCGTCTGGGAGCGGGGCGTGGGGGAGACGAGCGCGTCGGGCACGGGCGCCGTCGCAGTCGCCGCCGCCACGCACGAGAGCGGCGACGTCAGTGTGAGCTTTCCCGGCGGGACGCTCCGTGTCCGGCTCGAAGGCGGGCGTGCACATCTGACGGGCCCGGCAGTCGAGGTGCGGGGATCGAAGAGCACGCCGTCCTCGAGGGACTGATCGCGGTGCGCTCCGCGTTGCACGCCCGGAGCCGGGAGATCGCCGCAATCCTCGTCCGCGCCGACATCGACGACCGACGCGTCCTCCAGCTCGAGCAACGGGCCCACCGCGCGGGCGTGTCCGTCGAGCGCGTCGGCGGCGAGCGAATCCAGGCGGTGTCGACCGGGCGAACCCACGGCGGTGTCGTCGCGCTCGTGGGGCCGAGGCGCTACGCCAGCCCCGAGGAGCTCGTGGAGGGCAAGCAGGCGCCGTTCATCGCGATGCTCGACGGCGTCGAGGATCCCTACAACTTCGGCTACGCGGTGCGCTCGCTCTATGCCGCCGGTGCCGACGGGCTCGTGCTGCCGCCACGGAACTGGATGTCGGCGGCGGCGGTCGTCGCGCGCGCGTCCGCCGGCGCTTCCGAGCTAATGCCGACCGCAGTCGTGGATTCCGCGCTCGACGCCGCGCGAACGTTCACCGGCCTCGGCCTCGCGCTGGTGTGCACGGGTACGGAGAACGCAGTCTCGCTCTACGAGGCCGACCTGACAGGCCCGCTCTTCCTCGTCGTGGGCGGCGAGCGGCGCGGAATCTCACGAACGCTGCGGGCAAAGGCGGACGCGATCGTGCGGATCCCGTACGGGCGTGACTTCCGTCAGTCGCTGGCGACCAGCTCGGCCGCGGTGGTCCTCGCCTTCGAGGTGCTGCGGCAGCGAACGCCCTAGACGCCGATCTCGTACTCTCGCAGCACGTCGTTGAGGCTCGTCTTGCGGTCGGTGGCGTCGTTCCGCCAGCCGATCACGAGCGCGCACGCGAGCTGGTACGTGCCCGCGGGAAACTCGCGTGGACGCGTCCCGGGGACGACGACCGCGCGGGGAGGAACGTAGCCGCGGTGCTCGACCGGCTCGGATCCGGTCACGTCGATCACCGGCACCGACGCGGTGAGGGACACGTTCGGCGCGAGCACGGCCTCCTCGCCGACGAGGACTCCCTCGGTGAGGATGCAGCGCGAGCCGACGAACGCGCCGTCCTCGACGATCACCGGCCGCGCCTGAGGCGGCTCGAGTACGCCGCCTACGCCGACTCCGCCTGCGAGATGCACGTCCGCGCCGATCTGCGCGCACGAGCCGACCGTGGCCCACGTGTCGACCATCGTCCGCGGGCCCACCCAGGCACCGATGTTCACATAGCTCGGCATCAGCACGACGCCCTCGGAGAGGAACGCGCCGTAGCGGGCGACGGCCGGGGGGACGACACGAACGCCGTCCTCGGGGCGAAGCCGCTTGATCGGGATCTTGTCGAGGTAGCGGAACGGGCCGAGCTCGGCCGGCTCGACCTTGCGGACGCGGAAGTAATCGATGATCGCCTGTTTCGCCTCGACGTCGACGACCCACTCGCCGTCCTGCTTCGTCGCGACGCGCCGCGCACCGCGGTCGAGCGCGTCGACGATCGCGTCCGCGGTCACAGCGCCTCCTCGAGCACAGCGACCGCGCGCCGGCAGTCGTCGAGCGTCGGCACGAGCGCGAAGCGGACGTAGCCCTCGCCCGCGGGTCCGAAGAAGGGACCGGGCGCGACGACTACGCCGTGCCCGAGCAACCGCTCCGCGAAGCCGGCCGACATCTCGCCCTCCGGTACCGCTACCCAGAGGTACATCGTCGCGCGGCTTCCGACCACGCGCAGCCCATTCGCGCCCAGCACGCCGAGCAGGAGCTCGCGCTTCTCGCGGTACGCCTTACGCATCGCCTCGACGTGCTCCTCGTCGCCCCACGCGGCGATCGACGCACGCTGGACGAACTCCTGCGGCGCCGTTCCCACAGTCGGCCGGAACGCGCGCAGCGCAGCGATCAGCTCGGGATCGCCCGCCGCGAATCCCGAGCGATACGCGGTCATCCCGGAGCGCTTGCTGAGCGTGTTGAACACGACCACGTTACGGCGGTCCCCGACCTGGAGCGCCGACGTTGCCGGCTCGTCGAACCAGAGCTCGGTGTACGCCTCGTCGGAGGCGAGGACGAAGTCGTGCGAGCGCGCGAGCTCCGCGAGCCGCTCGAAGAACTCCGGCGGGGCCACCGCGCCCGTGGGGTTGTTGGGGTAGTTGACCCAGACCAGCGCCACGCGCCGCCAGGTCGCGTCGTCGAGCGCCTCGAGGTCGGGCAGAAACTCGTGCTCCTCGAGCAGCGGAAGCGAGAGCGGCTCGCCGCCCGCGAACAGCGCGCCGCGCTCGGGCACGGGGTAGCCCGGCTCGGTGACGACGACGACGTTCCGCTCCCCGCGTCGGTCGACGACGACCTGCGCGAGGCTGAAGATCGCCTCCTTGCTGCCCAGCGTCGGGATCACCTCGCGCTCGGAATCGAGCTCGACGCCGAACCGGCGCGCGCACCACGCGGCGACCGCCGCGCGCAGCTCGGGAAGGCCCTGTGCGAGCGGATAGCCGGTGACGCCGTCGAGCGCGGCGACGAGTGCGTCGCGAACGAAGGAAGGCGCGCCCTCGCGCGGGTCTCCGACTCCGAAGTCGAAGAGCTCGATCCCTCGCGCACGCGCGGCGCGCTTCGCCTGCTCGAGCCGGACGAACGGATATGTCTCGAGGCCGGCCAGAACCGGCGACGTCTGGGCCATCGCGATGAGCGTATCGGCGCCGGAGCCGGGTCGGAGTTGAAGCGCGGCATAATCCCTTCGGTGACGCCCCGCCAGCCTGATCCACTTCCGGGCGCCGAGCCGGAGCGGGGGTTCGTGGTCGCCGTGGTGCCGGCCAGCGTCGACCTCGAGGACGAGCTGGACGAGCTCCGCGAGCTCGCGCGGACGGCCGGCGTCGACCCTGTCGCCGAGCTCGTGCAGCGGCGCGACGCGCCCGACCGGCGGACGTTCGTCGGAAAGGGCAAGCTCGAGGAGCTGAAGCAGGCCTACGGCGACGCCCGCGCGGAGGTGCTCCTCGTCGACGACGAGCTGTCGCCGGTCCAGCAACGGCGGCTGGAGAACGAGCTCTCCGCGCGGGTGGTGGACCGCACGCAGCTCATCCTCGACATATTCGCCCAGCACGCCGCGAGCGCGGAAGGGAAGCTCCAGGTCGAGCTCGCGCAGCTCGAGTACAACCTCCCGCGCATGCGCGGGATGTGGCAGCACCTCGAGCGCCTGGGCGGCGGAGTCGGGACGCGTGGCCCGGGAGAGTCGCAGCTCGAGACCGACCGTCGGCTCGCTCGACGCCGCATGACGCTCCTCCGCGAGCGGCTGCGCCGGCTTTCGCAGCAGCGCGAGACCCGGCGCAAGGAGCGCAGCCGCTCCGACACGCCCGCAGTCGCGCTCGCCGGCTACACGAACGTGGGCAAGTCGACTTTGCTCAACGCGCTGACCGGCGCCGGGGTGTCCGTGGACGATCGCCTGTTCGAGACGCTCGACCCGACGACGCGCGGCTTCGAGCACGACGGGCGGCGCTTCCTCGTGACCGATACCGTCGGCTTCATCCGGCGGTTGCCGCACCAGCTTGTGGAGGGCTTCGCGGCCACCCTCGAGGAGACGCTGGTCGCCGAGCTCGTGCTCCACGTCGCCGACGCGTCGGCGCCCGACGAACGGCTCGATGAGATGATCGCGGCGGTCGAGTCGGCGCTCGCGGAGATCGACGCAAACGGCCTGCCGGTCGAGCTCGTCCTGAACAAGATCGACGCCGTCGACTCGCTGCGGCGGCGGCGGCTGGCGAGCCGGTTCCCAGGGGCGCTGCAGGTCTCGGCACGAACCGGGGAGGGGCTTGAAGAGCTGCGCGAACGGATCGCGGCGCAGTTCTCGGAGCGCTTCCTGCCCGTGCGCCTCCTCGTCCCGTACGACGAGGGCGGAAAGCTCGCAGAGCTCTACGCGCTGGGCGCGCCGATCCAGGAGCGCGTCGACGGTCCGGACGGCGTGCTCGTGCAGGCGCGGCTCCCGCGCGGCGAGCTTTCGCGCTTCGCCCCCTACCTCGTCGCCGAAGCGGACGCCGCAGCCGCTCGTCGATGATCGAGCTGCCCGTGGTGCGGCTCCGGGGCGACGCCGTCCTTCCGGGGCGTGCGTACGACGGCGACGCGGGCCTCGATCTCGTGGCGTGCGACCGCGTCGAGCTCGCGCCGGGCGAGCGCGCCGTCGTCGGCACAGGGCTCGCGGTCGCGATCCCGGAGGGCCACGCTGGGTTCGTTCAGCCGCGCTCGGGACTCGCCTCTCGTCACGGCATCACGATCGTGAACACGCCCGGCCTGGTCGACTCCGGCTATCGCGGGGAAGTGCGCGTCGTGCTTCTCAACACGGACCGTGAGCGCACGTTCGTCGTCGAGCCCGGGATGCGAATCGCGCAGCTCGTCGTCCTTCCGGTCACGGCGCCGGCGCCCGTCGAAGTCGAGGAGCTGCCAGAGAGTGCGCGCGGCGTTCGCGGCTTTGGGTCGTCGTCGCCCTGACTTGACGGGTCGACACAATCGGCACACGGAAATAGGGTCTACGCAATGGTCCCGCGGATCCGCGTGTCCGCGATCCTCCGCTGGCGCGATCGCATCCTCCTGATCCGGCACGAGAAGGGCGGCGAAGCGCGCTGGCTCCTTCCGGGCGGCGGCGTTCAGGCCGGCGAGAGCCTGCTCGAGGCGCTCCAGCGCGAGCTGGCCGAGGAGGTCGGGATCGTCGAGCTCGGCGACGAGCTTCCGGTCGAGGGGCCCGTTGCGATCGTCGACTCCATCTCGCCCGACCGGTTGGCACCGAAGCACGTCGTCCACATCATCTTCGCCGCCGACCTGACCGGGCAGCCGCTCGACCGAGTCGCGTCGCAGGACGCAGCCGTCCGTGGTCACCGGCTGTTCGCGTTCAACGAGCTCGAGGACCTCGCGCTCCATCCGCCGATCCAGCGCTTCCTGCGCCGCTGGCGGCCCGGCGACCCGGTGGCGTATCTCGGCGCGCTTTGGGCCCGCTAACGAGACCGGGCTACGTCTTGGGGTGGTCGTAGACCGAGAGTTTCGGCCGCCCACTGCAGCGCGGCTCCGAGACCGCGCGTCTGCTCTTCCCGGAGCTTCGAGTCGGGCGCCGCCCAGCTCGGGAGGGGCGCCGGCGCCTCGACTGCCCAAAGGCCCGCCAGGCGGGCCGCCCAGGCTCCTTCGTCCGGGAAGTCGACCGCGGGTGAGGGGACGCCCTCGCAGCGCAGGTCGAGGACCGCGAACGCAAGATCGAGCAGCGGGCTCCCGCGGGCGGCCTCGGACCAGTCGACGAGGACCGCGCCTCGGTCGGCGAAGCAGAGGTTCCCGGAGTAGACGTCGTTGTGGACGAGGGCGTCACCCTCGCTCGAAGCACGCCGCTCGGCCGCCTCGAGCGTCTCGAGTGCGTGCTCGAGCCATTCCGCGGAGCAGAGCCCAAGTCCGAGGAACGGTCCGGGATCGTGCCGTACGGTCGTCCAGCCGGGCTCCGGACGGTCCCAGCGACTCAGCGGAGGGAGGTCGGACGGCGCGGGCGTTCGGGCGACCTCCCCGAGCGCTTCGAACAGCGCCGAGACGTGCGCGGGGTACGGCGGAGGCCAGTGGGCGTCGGAGAGGTCCTCGAGCACGAGCAACTCCTGCTCGGAGTCGAATCCCAGGCAGCGCGGAAGGAACGACGCCTCGAGGGCGCCGTATACGCGCAGCTCAGCCGCCACGCCGAGGCCCTGCTTCACGAAAGCGCTCGAGCCTTCGGCCAAACGGACGCGCCACCGCTGCACAGGCGTGTAGCCGCCGCCGAGCGGCGTCCACTCCACGGGCTCGGCTCCGACGAGGCGGCGGACGGCCGCGACGGGGAGGCTCAACGGCGGCCGCCGCGGGCGTAGGCTCGCCGGGTAGCGACGTCGTGCGCCTGCCGCTCGAGCTCGTCTACGAGCGGCTCGAGCTCCGGCGGGTCGCCGCCACTCGCGTGTGCGAGCGCCTGGCGCAGGAGCCAGTCCGCGAGCCGCGGATTGCGCGGGAGCAGCGGACCGTGCAGGTACGTGCCGACCGCGCGCCCGAGCCGGCAGCCCTCGAAGCCGCTCTCGCCGTCGTTGCCGAATCCCGCGAGCACACGCCCGAGCGGCTCGGCGTCGGGATCGAGCCGCGTCCGCCCGGCGTGGTTCTCGAAGCCCACCACCGTCCAGCGCTCGCCCGGCTCGAGCTCGCACTCGATCAGCACGTCGCCGATCAGGCGGCCGTCGCCGGCGACCGTCTCGTGGGGGAAGATTCCGGCGCCGGGGAGCTCGTCGCCGCTCTGGTCGCGGTAGAAGCGGCCGAGCAGCTGGTAGCCGCCGCAGACGGCAAGCAGCGCGGCGCCGGCTGCCAGCGCGGCCTCGAGCTCGTCGCGGCGCGCCGCGAGATCGGGCGCGATCAGCGCCTGCTCGCGGTCCTGGCCGCCCCCGACGTAGAGCAGGTCGTGCTCGCCGGCCTCGATCCGCTCGCCGACGCCGACCGCGCGCACCTCGAGCTCGTGCCCGCGCATCGCGGCGCGCCGGGCGAGCACGGCCATGTTGCCGCGATCGGCGTAGATGTTGAGGTAGTCGGGATAGAGATGACCGACCACGAGCTTCATGCCGCGTGCTCCCAGTAGGGCTGCGCAAAGCCACGCTCGGTGACGATCCCTCGCAGCGCGAGCATCGCGGTGTACGTGGGAAGGACGAACAGCCTCTCGCCGGCCGGAGTCAGCTCGAGCCCGCGATCGAGCCCGTCGTCGAGCTTCGGCAACACCTCGACCGCGCCCGGGTCGAAGCCCGCGTATGTGAAGCGGAGCGCGAGCTCGGCCGCGCGCGAGCCTGTGACGACGACACGCTCGAGCCGCTCGAGCAGCGGCTCCCAGTCCACGTCCCAGATCCACGAGACGTCCTGACCGTCCGCGACCGCGTCGTTGAGCGCGATCACGGCCAGGCGAGGAGGCCCGCCCGCGACCAGCGTCCGCACGACCTCGTTCGCGCCGGCGGGATTCTTCACCAGCAGCACGAGCACCATCCGGTCGCCGACAGCGATGCGTTCGAAGCGGCCGAAGGCGGCGTCGAACCCCTCGAGCCCGCGGACGATCTCGTCGGGCGAGACGCCGAGCTCGCGCGCGAGCGTCGCGGCCGCAAGCGCGTTGTAGACGTTGTAGAGACCAGGCAGTCGCAGCCGAACGCGCCGCGACCACGCCGGCGTGACGAGCTCGAACGACGAGGAGTCGAGCCCGGCCAGCTCGATCTGCTTCGCAGAGACGTCGAGCCGAGGCCGCGCGTGCCCACACGCAGGGCAGACGTAGTCGCCGAGGTGTCCGACGTACGCGGCCCGGTACACGTAGGGCGTCCCGCAGCGGACGCACCACTTCGAGTCCGCGGCGTGGGGGAGAGCCGTCGCGTGCCGGGGGTCGTCGAGCCCGAAGACGACCGCACGCGCGGCCGAATGCGAGAGGTCGCCCACCTGAGGGTCGTCGCCGTTGACGACGACTCCCGCCGCGTCGCCGAGCTCCGCGACGACGACGCGCCAGCGTGCCGCGACGAGCTCGAGCTCTCCCCAACGGTCGAGCTGGTCGCGGAAGAGGTTGCCAAGGCAGATGATCCGCGGCCGTACGCTCCGGGCCACTTCGGGCAGCGCGCCCTCGTCCACTTCGAAGAGACCCAGCTCTGCGCGGTCCGCCGCGAGGAGCGCGGACGCCACTCCCGAGACGAGGTTCGCCCCGGCCGCGTTGTGCGCGAGCCGCATGCGCGGCCGCAGGATGCCGGCGACCATCGCTGTGGTCGTCGTCTTGCCGTTCGTCGCCGAGATCAGCGCCGAGCCGAGCGTCAGCCTCCCGGCAAGCCGCTCCACCGCGCGCCGGTCGAGCGTCCATAGCAGCTTCCCCGGGATCGTCGTGCCGCCTCCGCGCCGCGCGAGCCGGGAGAGCCGCCCGGCCGTGCGTGCCGCAGCGACCTCGAGTGCGAGCGGAAGGGGAAGGCGCATCGGCCCGAGCGTATCCAGCCCACGATGGTTGCGAACTGTGCAATCTGTTCTAGGATCCTTGCAATGCCTCGCAGGAAGCGCGAATCGCGTCCGCTCGCGCGGATCGACGAGGAGGCGCTCGCCGCCTTTCGCGCCGGCCTGCGACGCCGCTACAGCGACGAGCAGATCCTCGACGAGCTGCGGGCATGCGCCCTCCGGCTCGCCAGATCGCCGACCATGCGGGAGTTCGCGGGGGACCCAGAGACGACCGTCCACCCCCAGACGGTGATCGAACACTTCGGCAGCTGGAACGCCGCCAAGCGACGGGCGGGCCTGGTTCCTCGCCGCTTTGCGACGCGTGCCGAGTTGCTCGTGGCGCTGCGCACGCTCGGAGACGAGCTCGGGCGCCCTCCGACCGCTCACGACCTCGACGCGCGTCGGGGAGCCGTCCCCTCGAAGTCGCTCTACTGGCACACCTTCGGTTCGCTCACCACCGCGTTGCGCGAGGCCGGGTTCGACGTCCCGGTGGGGGAGGAGCGGCTGGAACGCGCCGTCGAGGAGGGCGCCCGGCTCGCGCGTCGGCTGGGGCGGCTGCCGAAGTTCGCCGACTGGGCGAACGCGCGGCGCTCGGATCCGCGCCTACCCACCGAGTGGCAGGTCTACCGGATGGTCGCGCCCGGACGGGGCGCATGGTCGACCTTCCAGTTCCTCGTGCGCGAGCGACTTCGCGAGGACGGGGCCGACGTCGCGGCGGACGGAACCGTGCGCTAGAGCGAGGCGAGTGCCGCGAGTTGGCGCAAGGCGAGATGACGCTCGTGCGGCGAGCGGACGGGCGGCAGCTCCCGTTCCTCGACGAAGGAGCTGTCGGGGGCGAAGGGCTCGCGCGCGACCACGCGCCCGCGGAGGAGGGCCGTGAAGGAGCCTTCGGGTACCTCCCGCTTGCGCAGCGTCATCCGCAGGGAACGTTCCAGCAGCTCGAGCGTCTCGCGCGTCGAGGCGAAGAACGTCTCGTGCTTGCCCTCGCCGATCCAGAGCGGCCGGCCGACGCCGCGCGCGAGGAAGACCATCCCCGCGTAGCGCTCGTCGAGCCACGCCGTCGCCATCGTGCCGTTCAGCTGCTCCAGCATCGCGCCGCGCGGCCCGGCGGCGTCGACGAGGGCGAAGATCGCCTCGGAATCGACCGTCATCTCCGGCTCGGCACGCTCGAAGCCGTGCTCGGCGAAGATCTCCTCGTCGTTGGCGATGATCCCGTTGTGGATCCCGACCACCGACCCATGACGGATCGGGTGGTTGTTGGCCTGGATGGTGGGATGCCCTTTGGTGTAGTCGCGAACGTGGAGGAGCGCCGCTCGTGCGTCCTGCGGGACGCGGAGCTGGCGAAGGAGCGCGCTGGCACCGGACTGCTGCTTGTGCACCTGCGGCCTGCCGTCGCAGACGTCCCACGCGTACCCGACCGCGTCGGCGCCGCGCTCGGCGATTCCGGCGAGCAGCGCCTGGGCCGCCAGCGTCCGATCGACGCGGCTGTCTTCGCTCAGGCTATATCCGGCGATCCCGCACACAAGTGGACGACCCCGACCAACAAACGCGAGCGGCCCTCTTGGTCGCTCTCGTTGTCTTTGACGAAGCCATGCCCGTGAAAGTTGGGACCCAAACGACCACCCTCATAGTGGTTACCACATCGGATGCCTGCTCTCAAGGGCGCCTGCGCCACGGTCGATACCTCGAGCGTGGACGTTGCGGCGGTCGACAACGTGGAGGAAGAACCCGAGGAGGACTCGGGCTCAGCTGCGCCGGCCGCGGATCCGCTCAAGCTCTACGTGCGCCAGATCGGCGACGGGCGGCTGCTGACGCCGGCCGAGGAGCGCGAGCTCGCGCGTCGCAAGGACGAGGGCGACGAGGCAGCCAAGCGCAAGCTGATCGAGTCGAACCTCCGGCTGGTGATGTCGATCACGCGCAACTACACGAAGGCCGACGTCCCGCTGCTCGACCTGATCCAGGAGGGGAACCTCGGGCTGATCCGAGCGGTGGAGAAGTTCGACTACCGCCTCGGGTTCAAGCTCTCGACGTATGCGACCTGGTGGATCCGCCAGGCCGTCACGCGCGCGCTCGCCCAGGGCCGCACGATCCGGCTGCCCGCGCACGTCTCCGACCAGCTTCGTCGCGTCTCCCGCGCGCGGGCGTTGCTGTCGCAGCGCCTGAACCGCGATCCCACGCTCGAGGAGATCTCCGCCGAGACCGGCTACCCGGTCGAGCGCGTCCACGAGCTGGTCGAGCTGGTGGAGGATCCGATCAGCCTCGAGACGCGCGTGGGAGACGGGGAGTCGCTGTACGGCGACCTCATCGTCGACACCGAGGCCGAAGAGCCCGACGTGACCACCGCCGAGCGACTCCGGCAGCGCGAGCTCGCCGGAGCGCTCGCGTCGCTGCCACCGCGCATGCAGCGCGTGCTCATCCTTCGCTACGGGCTCGCCGGGACCATCCCGCAGACGCTCGAGCAGGTCGGCGTCCACCTCGGGATCACCCGCGAGCGCGTCCGGCAGCTCGAGGCGCGCGCACTACGCGAGCTGCGGCTGGTCGCACCGGCGCTCGAGCTGTACCTCAAGACCTAGTCTCCCGCGGAGGCCGCTCGGAAGGTCGGAAAGGCATCCGACCCCCGACGGCTACGCTGGCA
>JBKOYJ010000130.1:0-28055 GCA_046725345.1 Actinomycetota bacterium
CGGAGCTGCTTCGGGTCGCGGTCGCACAGCTCGTCGTACACGGCGATCCAGCCGTTTCGAGCCGGGCTGACGACGCTGCCGCGCGAGCGGCCGGGGAGCCTGGGGACGAACTGCCGCACAGCCCGCTCGACCGCAGGGACGTCGTCGGACTGGACGTGGATCGAGCCGAAGCTCGGGCCTGCGACGCGCCCGGCGAGGCGGCGCTCGATCGTCGCGACCTCGGCGATCAGCCCCAACTCCTGGGGGCGAAAGCCCGCGCGTTCGTAGAAGGCGCGCGCTCCGGTGTTGTCCACCGCAACCCCGCCGGTGAAGAACTCGGCACCCCGAGCCTTGAGGTCCGAGACCACGGCTCGAACGAGCTCGCGAGCGATCCCGCGCCGGCGGGCGGAAGGTCGGACGTAGAGCTCCGTGAGCTCCGCGGTCCGCGGACCCCGAATCACCGCGCACGCGAACCCGACGGCCTCGCCGTCCTCCTCCCACACGACGGCGGAGCCGTCCCGGAGGGCGATGTCGATGCCTGCGAGTGTCCCTTCGCGCGCTCCGTCGACCCACGGCGGCACGGCCGTCTCGCCGCCGGCCACCCACTCGTCCCACAACCCGATGAGCGTCTCGCGGTCGCTGTCTCTCGCGCGGCGAAGAGTCATCGCGCGCGGAGTCCTAGCAGCAGGTAGTGGGCCGCGAGGTTCTGGAAGGGATCGAACCGCTCCCCGAACGCGCGCACGTCGTCGACCGGCCCGTAGAAGGCGATCACAGCCTTCCGCAGTGCGAGGTCGCCGGCGGGCCAAGCGCGAGGACGCCCGAGATGGCGCGCGAGGAACCAGTCCGCCGTCCACTCGCCGAGACCGCGGACGAGGAGGATCCTCGTCTTCACGTCCTCGTCCGGAAGCGCGCCGAGCTCCGCGAGCTCTGGTACCTCGCGCGCGACCGCGAGCACGTACTCGGCCTTCCTCCGCGAGAAGCCGAGAGCCACGAGCTCGTCCTCTCGCGCCGCCGCGATGCGCTCGGGCGAGGGGAACGCGTAGACCTCGCCCACCCTCTCCCCGAAGCGCTCGACGAGGCGGTTACGGATCGCCGTCGCCGCGTACATCGACACTTGTTGCGCGGCGATCGCTCCCACCAGCATCTCGAACGGGTCGGGAACGAGCATCGGACGGTAGCCGCGAAGCGTCCGCTCGAGCGCGTGCAGCACGCGATCGCGACGCACGCCCGCGCGGAACGCCTCGAGGTCGAACGAAAGCCCAAGCAGGTGCCGGAGCGGGCGTTCTAGCACTGCGTCGAACGGCTCGACCTCGACACCGCCGTCCGCCGGAGCGATGCGGACTTCGCGGCCGCCAAACGCGCGGTGGAGCGCCCCGTCGCGCGCGAGCGTGACGACGTCGGGCCCGAAGGCGCGAAACCGCTCGCTCGAGCGTGCGAAGTCGTACGGCCCTGGAATCGGGAACGCCGTCATGGGAATACTGTGCCGCTCGCCCTACTTACCAAGGAGGAACTCGTGAAGCGTCTACTCGCCGCCGCCATCGCGGCAGCGGCCATGGTTGCCGTGATCCCGACGCCCGCCGGCGCGGTCTCGCAGGCCCAGCAGGTCACGAAGCTCGAGAGGCGCGTGGCCAAGCTCGAGAAGGCGAACAAGAGTCTGACCAAAAAGCTCACCGAGACGCGGCAGATCGCGATCGGAGCAGCCGCGATCGCGTTCTGCGACAGCGCGATCACGGCGGACGCCCTCCAGGCGACGTGGACGACTGTGAACTCGGCGCTCGGCCGGACCGTGTTCGCGACGTCCGCGGCGGTCGGGGACGGAGGGCTCTGCAACGCACTCCAGGTCTCGAGGCCCGCGGCCGTCCCGCCGACCCTCAGCCCCTTCGAGCAGCTGCTGCGAGGGCTCGGCGCGAACACGACCGTCACGGGCGCTCTTTCCGCTGTGTTCCGTTAGCCGCCGCACGATTGTCCCGGTAGGCGTCCTGGGTATGACGCCGGACGGAGCCCGATGGTCAGGGCTCCGTCCACAGCGGCGATCAACCAGCCCGCGTCGCGGAAGGCGCTCCGGCGATCGAGCGCGATTCGACTCGAGCCGCGAGTGAGTGGACACTGATTCGCGCTGCGGCGACCGTCGCGTTCGCGTTGGTGGCTCTCGGGTCGGCGGGCTGCGGCGGGGGGGAAGAAGGCACCCCCACGATCACGACCGTGATCGGTAGCGAAGAGGGGTTCTCCGGAGACGGGGGCACGGCGACAGCGGCCGAGCTCAGCAGCCCGAGCGCGGTAGCCGCTGGCCCGAAGGGCGTCCTGTACGTCGCCGACACCGGCAACAACCGTGTCCGCCGAGTGGATGAGCACGGGGTGATCGCAACGGTTGCCGGGAACGGCCAATATGGCTCCGACGGCGACGGTGGACCCGCGAAGGCGGCTCGTCTAATCCCGTTGGCCGTTGTTCTCGACGCGGAGGAGAACCTCTACGTTGCTGACCGTCACAGCATCCGCAGAGTGGATTCCGCGGGAACGATCTCTGCGATCGCCGGGAGAGACGAGAGTGGCTTCTCCGGCGACGGCGGTCCCGCAACAGCGGCCCTGCTCGAGGCGCCCGCCGGTCTCGCGCTTGACGGGAAGGGCGACCTCTACATCTCCGACGCCAACCGGGTCCGGGAAGTTGATCGCGCCGGAGTCATCAAGACTGTCGCGGGGACCGGCACGGCCGGCTTCTCGGGCGACGGCGGGCCTGCGTCGAACGCGCAGCTCAACGAACCCGAAGGTCTCGCGGTCGATACCGACGGCAACCTCTACGTAGCCGAGTTCGCCGGGAATCGCGTCCGAAAGGTCGGTCCGGCGGGCGTCATTAGCACGGTTGCCGGAACGGGCGCCGGCGCTTTCTCCGGCGACGGCGGGCCAGCCGCCTCGGCACAGATCAACGGCCCGTCCGGGCTGGCCCTCGACGGCGACGGGAACCTCTACATCTGCGAGCACCACGGCGGGCGCGTCAGACGTGTCGACCGTGACGGCGTCATCACGACGGTGGTCGGAACAGGCGAGGCTGGCTTTGCCGGCGACGGTGGCCCGGCGACTGAGGCGGAGCTTTTCAGCCCCCTCGGCATGGCTTTCGACGAATCGGGAGCGCTGTACATCGCTGACCGGGACAACCACCGGATTCGAAAGGTGACGTTCTAGACCGGCCAGAGCGCCAAGTAGAGCGCTCTCCCCTTATTTGGGGCGGTACGCGCCGTCTCGCGCGACAGCGCCGGCTCGCAGCTCTCGGCCGGTTCCTGGCCGGCCGAAAGCAACGCGGAGCGGCGATTTACAGCGGCAAGGTCACATGTGAGAAGTGAGACCGGCCGGATCCTCGTCTGCCGTTACCGCCGCGTCCGGTGCTTCGTACCAGGAGAACGCGTACTTCCCGTCGTCCAGATCGCGGGCGAGCGTCGAGAGCTTCAGCGGGTGGAAGGTGTCGCACATGACGGCCAGCTCGCTCGTCTCCGTCAGTCCGATCGACTTCTCCGCCAGGCCGGGGTGCGGGCCGTGGGGGATCCCGGACGGGTGCAGAGTGACTGAGCCGACCTCGATCCCGCGCCGCGAGCCGAAGTTGCCGGAGACGTAATAGATCATCTCCTCCGACTGCAGGTTCGAGTGGTGGTAGGGGATCGGAACCGCGAGCGGATCGAAATCGAGCTTGCGGGGACAGAACGAGCAGATCACGAAGTTCGGGCCCGCGAACGTCTGGTGTGACGGGGGCGGCATGTGGATGCGCCCCGTGATCGGCTCGAAGTCGTGGATCGAGAACGTCCACGGGTAGAGGTAGCCGTCCCAGCCGACGACGTCGAACGGGTGGTAGTCGTGCACGTAGGTCTGGTAGCCGCCCCGGACGCGCACCTTGACTGGGAACTCACCCCGCTCGCGGATCGTCTTCAGCTCGGTCGGCGGGTGGATGTCCCGGTTGTAGTAGGGGGCGTGCTCCATCATCTGCCCGTACTCGTTGCGGTAGCGCTTTGGGATCTCGATCAGCCCCGGCGTCTCGAAGACGAGATAGCGCTGCGGCGAGGCATCGGCGAGAAAGCGGTAGGTCGTCCCCCGCGGGACGACGACGTAGTCGCCGTCCTTGTACGGGAGGTCCCCGAAGATCGTCTCGAGCGTGCCCGAGCCCTCGTGGACGAAGATCACCTCGTCGCCCTCGCCGTTCCGGAAGAAGTAGTCCATTCGCTCGGCCGGGCGGCAGAGCGAAATCTCGACGTCGTCGTTCCACATCAGCAGCCGGCGGCCGGTCACCTCGTCGCCGCCCGGCTCGACGTCCCACGTGTTCATCAGCCGCCAGGCGTGCGTGTCCGGCACCCACTCCTCGCGTTCGATCGGCTCGAACTCGCCGAGCTCCTTCACGCGGCAGGGCGAGTGGAGGTGGTACAGGATTGCCTCGTTCCCGGTGAAGCCTTCGAGGCCCATGACCTCCTCGGTCAGAAGCGAGCCGTTTTCGCGGAACTGGATGTGGCGCTTTCGCGGGACGTCTCCGAGGCGGTTGTAGAAGGGCATCGCGGTTCCTTTCGGCGCGGAGGTGAGGCCCCCGAGAATACCCGCGCTCTTCCGCCCGTAGACTCGGGCCGTGGTCCCCGCGCTGGCGGTCCACGAGGTCGAGAAGCGATACGGCGCAGTTGCTGCGCTCCGCGGCGTGTCGCTCGAGGTCGGCGAGGGCGAGCTCGTCGGTCTACTGGGCCCGAACGGCGCGGGTAAGTCGACGCTGGTCAAGATCGCATGCGGGCTCGTGCGTCCGCGCTCGGGGCGCGTCGAGATCTGCGGCGCTCCCGCGGGCTCGGCCCCTGCGCGGCAGGCGCTCGGCTACCTCGCCGAGCTGTTCCGCTTCCCCGGCTGGCAGACGGCGGACGAGGTACTCGCACTCCATCAGCGCCTCGCGGGTTACGGCAGCGATGCCGGAAAGCGCATGAAGCTGCTCGAGCTCGTTGGCCTCGCCGACGCCCGCACGCGGCGCGTGGAGGAGATGTCGAAAGGGATGCAGCAGCGGCTCGGGATCGCACAGGCTCTCGTCGGCTCGCCGCGTGTGCTGCTGCTGGACGAGCCGACGAGCGCTCTCGACCCCGCCGGCCGTCGCGACGTCCGCAGACTGCTCGACCGGTTGCGCAGGGACAGGATCGGCGTGCTGCTGAACTCGCACCTGCTGACGGAGGTCGAACTCGTCTGCGACCGCGTCGTGATCCTCGCGCGGGGGGAGGTCGTGGCGGCCGGCCGGCCCGAAGAGCTTTCGCGGCCGCGCGGCGTCGAGATCGACGTGGACGGCGGCACGCGGGCGTACCCGGCCGCGACGCGCGAGGACGTGCCCAGGCTCGTCCGCGAGCTCGTCGCCGCCGGAGAGGACGTCTACGGCGTCCGCGTGGTTACGACGACGCTCGAGGAGGTCTACCTCGAGACGGCGGGTGGCGACTCAGCATGAGCGCCGTGGCGACAGTCGCGGTCTACGGCCTGCAGGAGGCGCTCCGTCGGCGAGTCTTCGCCGTCGTCGTCGTGCTGACCCTCGGCTTCCTCGGGCTCTTCTGGCTGGGCGCCACCAAGGCGTTCGACGAGGCGCGACGCTTTCACGAGGCCTCGGAGCTGCTGGAGGTGGACGTGGCGGTCGGAGCGACGCTGCTCGGCCTCGCTATGTTCGCAACGCTCTTCCTCGGCACCGTCCTTGGCGTCTTCCTCACGCTCGGGGCCGTGCGCGGCGACGCCGAGCGGGGAGTCCTGCAGCCGCTCGTCGTGCGGCCCATCGGACGCCGCGCCTTCCTGCTGGCCCGCTTTCTCGGGGCGGCAGCGGTGTGCACGTTGTACGTCGTCGTCGTCTTTGCCGCCGCCGCTGTCATCGTGAACGCGGCGGGCGGCTGGTCGCCTGACGAGTTCGCGCCGCCGGCGCTCGAGCTCGCCGCCGCGGTCATGGTGCTCTGCGCGCTGTCGCTGCTCGGCTCGGTCTTCCTCTCGGCGACGGCGAACGGGATCGCCGTCTTCATGCTCTTTGGCGCGGGGCTCACCGGAGGCCTGCTCGGACAGATCGGCGAGGCACTCGGCTCGGACACCCTCGTCGAGGTCGGACGTCGGACGTCGTATGCCTTGCCGTTCGAGGCGCTGTACCAGGACGGCCTTCATCGCCTCACGTCCGAGACGGTAGGCGCCACGGCCTTCGTCGTCCGACTCGGGCCGTTCGGTGGCGCGGAGAACGCCGGGCGAGGCCTGCTCGCCTGGGTCGTCGTCTACCTCGTGCTCGTAGCGGTCGCAGCCAGCGCGGCCTTCGCACGGCGAGATCTCTAGGCGACGCTTGCGGCGCCGACCATCAGGTCGCGCGGGCTTCGCCCGCGCGACCTTCTGAAACGACCGGTCGAAAAACGATTGGGCTTCACCAAACGCTCCTAGGCTCGCGGCGCCCCCACGCGGTTACGGAGGACGCCGATCCCCTCCACCTCGAGCTCGACCACGTCGCCAGGCCGCAGCCAGCGGCCGTCGCCGTGCTCGAGGATGCAGCCGCTGCCGACGGTGCCCGACCCGAGCACGTCGCCGGGGAGTAGCCGTGTGTTCCGGGCAGCCTGAGCGACGATCGCGTCCCAGCCGAAGCGCATGTCGCCGAGCTCGCCGCGCGAGCGTTCCTCGTCGTTCACGCGCGCGACCATCGCCGCGTCCGAGCCGTCGAACTCGTCCGGCGTGACGACGACGGGCCCGAGACTCGTCGCGAAGTCCTTGCCCTTCGCGGGGCCGAGCCCGACGGCCATCTCCTGCCGCTGGACGTCACGCGCCGACCAGTCGTTCATGATCGTGAAGCCGCCGATGCGGCCCTCGCCGCCGACGATCGCCGCCACCTCGAGCTCGTAGTCGAGCTGCTCGCTACCCGCCGGGTACAGGATCTCGTCCTCGGGACCGTAGATCGCGGCCGGGTTCGAGAAGTAGAAGACCGGCTGCTCGTACCACTGGGCCGGAACTTCCGCTCCGCGGAGCGCGTACGCACGCCTGACGTGCTCCTCGAAGGCGTAGAAGTCCCGCACCGAGGGTGGGTGCCGGACGGGGGGCAGAAGCGCCACGTCGGCGAGGGCGTACTCGGCGTGCTCGCGCGCATGGCCGCCGCCGGCGAAGAAGGCTTGCAGCGTCTGGGCTGCGAGCTGAACGACGCGGTCGCCCTCGATCCGCCCTGGCCACCCGCGCACAAGATGGCGCCCCTTCGGACTGAACATGCACAGCTTCACCTCTAATGCCTCCCGAGCGAAGCGACGGGACAAACCGGCGTCGCGAAAAGTGCGACAGCGCTTTTCGCGGCAATCAAGGCTCTGTATGGACGATCACTTCGCCGATGTCGGGAAGCGCGGCGCGGATGCGCTCCTCCAGTTCGCTCGCGCGTGCGTGGGCCGACGCGAGGGACGCGTTCGAGTCGAGCCCGAGCGTGAGGAAGACGACGAGCCCCTCGTCGGTGGCGAGGAAGCGGAGCTCGCGCGGAGCCTCCCCGGTCCCTTCCTCGACGATGCGCGCGATCGCCGCAGCGGCGGCGGCGACGTCCGGTTCGGCCGGCCGCGCGCCGCTCGCCTCCTCCGCCAGCGGCTCGAGATGCGTCTGGACGCTCTCGACCTCGGGCAGCGCGTCCGCGATCGCGCGCTCCACGGCGTTCGCGACGGAGTGAGCCTCCTCGAGCGGCAGCTCGCCGGGCAGCTTGAGATGGAGCGAGACCTGCTTGCGACCGCCGACTTCGAGCACGCTGACGTTGTGGACCTCGCGCACGCGCGGGACCGCAAGCGCGGCGGCGTGCGCGCGCTCGCGGACGACGGCCTCCTCGTCGCGCGGCTCGACGTGGACGACGACGTCGCTCGCAGGGAACGTCCGCTCGAGTGCTTCCTCGACCGCATCCGCGGCCGCGTGGGCCTGCCCGAGCGCCGCCCCGGGCGAGACCCCGATCACGACATCCGCGAAGTGGCGGCCGCCCGCCTCACGGACGCGCAGACGCCGCAGCTCGACGGGCGGCTCGACGCCGGCGATCGCCGCTCGGGCAGCGTCCTCGGCCTCGGCCGGGGTGCGATCCATGAGGACGTCGACATTGCGCGCGATCAAGCGGCCCGCACCTGTCAGGACGAGCGCCGCGACGAGGAGGCCTGCGATCGAGTCCGCGTCCGGGTATCCCGCCGCCGCGGCAAGGAGGCCGACGAGCACGGCGGTCGAGCCGCCGAAGTCGCTCGCGAAGTGGAGGGCGTTCGATTGCAGCGCCGCGCTGCGGTAGCGGCGCGCGCCCCGCCACGAGACGAACGCCCTCGAGAGGTCGATTGCGAGCACAACGCCGATCGTGGCGAACGCGTACCAGGTGGTCTCGACCTCCGCCTCGGAGATGCCGGCGAGGCGGGCCACGGCGGCCCCTGCGATCGCAAGGCTCGCGAGGACGAGGATGCCCGCCTCGGCGAGGGCCGAGAGGTGCTCCGCCTTGCCGTGCCCGTAGGGATGGCCGGGATCGGCCGGACGGCCGGCGACGCCCACCGCGAAGAACGTCAGTAGCGCCGCGACGAAGTCCGTCCCCGAGTGGAGCGCCTCCGAGAGCAGGCCGAGGCTGCCCGTGGCGAGGCCTACGCCGAGCTTCAGTGCCACCAGCGCCGCGGCCGCCACGACCGAGACGAGCGCTGTCCGGCGCTGCGGAGTCACGCGAGAAGGCTAGTGCGCTAGACCGGGTCGAGCCCCCAGACGACGACGTCCTGGTGCGCGGCGAAGTGCAGCAACGGCGCCTCGTCGGGCAGCTTGACCGCCGTCGGGCCCATCGTGTTGAGCCCGATCTCCGCCTCGGCCGGTCGGAGCGGCCACGGCGGGTGATGAATCTCGGCGCGTCGGAGCTGCTCGTCTGCATCGACCGTGTAGAGGCAGTACCGCTCCGTCAGGAAGTGCTCGAGCGTCCCCGCCGCCGGGAGGCGGAGCTCGCCGGTCGGCCGGTAGCGGGCCTCGAGCACGAACGGCCGGCCGTTGCCGTCGTGGCGTGCGCTCGCGAACTCGATCCACTCGCCGCGCCTCCGCGACGACATGCGGGCTCGGAAGTAGGGCAAGAAGTACGTCCGCCGCGCCGCCTCGACCACTAGCGGGCTGCTCGCGTCGAGGCTGAAGAACCAGATCCCTGGCTTGCCCTCGGCGCTCACGTACGTCCGCACGTTCAGCTCGAGGAAGCTCGAGAGGAGCGGCACCGGCGGAAGTCCGCGGACGCGGAGCCCCGCGACCCTGAAGGGCGTGATGCCTAGCCATGCGGAGCCGTCGAAGGTCTGGAGCTCGAGCTGCGGCGGGACGAGGCTCGTCAGCTCGTCGCCGGAGACCCTCCAGTGCGCGAACAGGAGATCGTCCCAGGTCTGAGCCTGGACCCACGAGCGCGCAGGGGGCGGCCACGGCCGGTGGTCGGTTTCCTCGAGGACGCGCGCCTGCCGCGCGGGTGACTTCAGGTACTCGAAGACCGGGTTAGAGATTGCCGCGGAGCGCCTGCTCGCGTTCGATCGACTCGAACAGCGCCTTGAAGTTGCCCTCGCCGAACGTCGTCGCGCCGTGGCGCTCGATCACCTCGAAGAAGAGCGTGGGTCGATCCTGCGCCGTCTTGGTGAAGATCTGGAGGAGATACCCGTCGTCGTCGCGGTCGGCGAGGATGCGCAGCCGCTGCAGGTCGCGATAGTCCTCGGCGATCTCGCCGACCCGCCCCTCGACGGCGTCGTAGTACGTCTCGGGCGTGTCGAGGAAGAGGACGCCGCGCGCCTTCATCTCCTCGACCGTCCGCACGATGCTCTCGCTCTGGAGCGCGATGTGCTGCACGCCGGGACCGTGGTTGAACTCGAGGTATTCCTCGATCTGGCTCTTGCGCTTGCCCTCGGCCGGCTCGTTGATCGGGAACTTGATCTTCCCGTTCCCGCTCGCCATGACCTTCGACATCAGCGCCGAGTACTCGGTCTGGATCTGGTCGTCGCCGAAGTGGACGATGTTCGTCATCCCGAAGACGCGTTCGTAGAACTCGACCCAGGTGTTCATCCGGCCGAGCTCGACGTTGCCGACGACGTGGTCGATCGTGAGAAGGCCGACGCCGGCCGCGGCTCCGTTCGCCGGCGGCTGCGCGACGTAACCCGGCAGGTACGCGCCCTCGTAGTCGGAGCGGTTGACGAACGTGTGGACGACCTCCCCGTACGTCGCGATCGACGCCATCTCGACGCGGCCGAACTCGTCCTCGAGCCACTCTGGCTCCCGGACGCCGCGCGCGCCGCGCTGCATGGCCTGCCGGTACGCCTCCCGTGCGTCCGGGACGCGCAGCGCGATGTCCTTCGCGGCGTCGCCGTGGCGGCACGCGAAGCGCGTCACCTCGGAGTCCTCGCGAATGCCGCTCGTCAGGACGAGGCGGACGTCGCCTTGCTCGAGCACGTAGGACGCCCGATCGCGGACGCCCGTCTCGGGCCCGGCGTACGCGGTCCGGCGGAAGCCGAAGGCGTGCTCGTAGAAGTACGCGGCCTGCTTGGCGTTTCCGACCCACAGCTCGAGGTGGTCCCAGCCGTCGAGCGGCATGAAATCGCGATCGGCCACGAGCGGATCTTAACCGTGGCCCTAGGCATTCGGGCTTCGCCGCGGCACAATCCGACGGGGTCTCTGTGCGGCGAACTCGGAACACCCGCCTCGTTGTCGTGCTGTGCACCGCCGCGTCGGTCGCGGCGGTACTCAGCGTCCAGCCCGGCCGGAGCGCCGCAATTGACGAGCAGCTGCCGCCGGGCTCGTTCGTCGTCACGAAGTCCGGGCCGGCGGTGGTTCACCTGCCGACCCCCGACCCATTTCTGTACATGGTCACGATCAAGTACGTCGGGCCGGCGCGGACGGGCTCGATCGCGACCCGCTTCAGCGAGCGATTCCCGGTCGCGCTCATCCTCACGACTCCGGTCTTCCCGAGCAGCGACGGAGTGGGCATCAGCGACTGCAGCAACACGTACGGGCCGACCCAGCCGGACGGGGCGCCCGGAGCGATCACGCTCAATTGCGCGATCTCGATCGACCCGACGAGAACCGGGAGCCTGACGATCCAGGCCCACGCCTATCCGACGCGTCCCGGGGTGCAGACGAACGTCTTCGAGCTCGCGAACGGCGATTCCGCGAGCTGGACGACGGAGTTCATCCGCGATGAAGAGCCGCCTCCTCCGCCGCCACCCCCGGCGTCGCCGCCGGCCCCGCTTCCGGGTCCGGCGGCCGCGCCGACCAAGACGGTCACCGAGACGTTCACCGTAGCGGGCGCCGCCGAACCCGAATCCGTCTCGATCGCTCCCTCGGCCAGGACCGCCCAGGTCGCGCTGACGTGGTCCGATCCCGGCGCCTCGTTCGACGTGACCGGCGTCCGACTCACCTCGGCGGGCAGGAGCCTTGCGGCTGTCGACACGCCGGGCCGCGGGAAGCTAAAGATCACGAAGACCCGCAAGAGGCGCGCGCTCGACGTCCGCATCAAGAACCTCAAGCGCGGCAAGCTCAAGTTCAAGATCGTCGCGAAGAAGCTCGACGGGGCGACGCGCGTCGTCGCCAAGATCCGACAGAGCAAGCGCTAGCCCGCCGGCCGCCCGGGGTCAGAGGACGTGGCCCGCGGCGAAGAACGCGAGCCCGAGCGAGATGAGGTCGATCCTGTCGAAGTCGGAGACGTCGACGCCGAACGCGGCGAGCACGAAGATCACCGCGGCGACCACGATCAGGGTCGAGGACGGGCCGCGGCGGATGCCGAGCGCCATGTCGAGCTCCTTTCGTTCGTGAGGGCGGGCGATCCTACTCCCCGCCGACAGGCGCACGCTCCACCGCGCTCCCGCGCGCGAGCACGATCCCGGCCGCGATCGCGAACCCACCGGCGGCTTGCAGCCGCGTCAGCTGCTCGGACAGGATCACCAGCGCGAAGATCGCCGCGAGGAAGGGCTGGATGTTCGCGAACAGGGTCGCGCGCGACGGCCCCACGACGTGGACGGCCCGGAACCAAAGCACGTTCGTAAGGACGAGCGGGCCGAGCGTCGCGAACACGATCGCCGCCCACGCGAGCGCCCCGAGCGAGCCGAAGTCCTGGCTCGCGATCTGGCCGGAGGCGAGCACGAGCAGCGGCACGCAGCCCGCGACGAGCACGATCGCGCTGATCCGGTACGGGGAGTAGCGGCGCATCAGCGGCGCCACCAGGATCGAGTACCCGGCCCACGTGGCGGCGGTCGCGACCGCGAGCAGGTCTCCGACGACGTCGAACGAGACCGAGCCGGCGCTGCCTCCGGCCGCGACGAGCGCGACCCCCGCGAACGAGGCCGTCGCGGCGGTCCAGAAGCGGGCCGTCGCCCGCTCCAGCCCAACCGCGAACGCGCCCAGAGCGGCGAAGATCGGCGTCGAGCCGAGGATCAGGGCGACCGTCGTCGCGTTCGTGAGCTTGACCGAGTAGACGTAGCTCACCTGGTTCAGCACGATCCCCACCGCGGCCGCCAGGAGGAGCAGGCCGAGATCGCGGCGTCCGCCTACCCGGTACGAGCGCTCGAGCCGGAACGTGAGCGCCGAGAACAGGAGGGCGCCTGCGCTGTACCGCAGCGACGAGTAGGCGAGCGGGTTCCAGCCGTGCGTGAGCGCGTAGCGCGTGACCGTGAAGTTGAGCGCCCACAGGACGACTGTGGTGAGCAGCATCAGCTCCACTCGCCCCGGCCGCAGCACGCGGTCGAAGCTACCGGTGCGCGGCGGTAGGCTTCGCCCGATGCTGGAGCCGACGGTCGACGACATCGACGCGCTCGTCGGACCGGCCTCGCCCCACTTCGCCTACCAGCTGCGCGCGCGCGTGCGCGAGCTGATCCAGGACCTTCCGGAGGGCCATCCCATCCGTCGCTACGGCGAGGAGCAGATGGAGCTGCTCGACCGGCTCGGGCACGCGTCCTCGAAGGCCGAGGACGGCGGTCGCGAGCCGCGGACGCGGCCCGGGTGGGAACGACTGCCGAGCTCCGCGCCCGCGTCGGACCCGCTGCCTCCCCTCGGCGCATGACCTTCGAAGGCGCCTCGGTCCTCGTGACCGGAGGCACACGGGGAATCGGGAAGGCGATCGCCCTTCGCTTCGCCGAGCTGGGAGCCTCGCGCGTAGCCACCGGCTACCTGCGGAACGACCGCGCGGCCAGGGAGACGGCGGACGAGCTCCGCGAGCTCGGCGCCGAGCCCGTGCTCGTCCGAGGGAACGTGGCCTCCGCGCGCGTCGCCGGCGAGGTCGCGGCACTGGGACCGCTCGACGCGCTCGTTCACAACGCCGCGACCGGCGTCATCCGCCCGGCGCTCGAGTCGGAGGACAAGCACTGGGACTGGACGCTCTCGGGCAATGCGCGCTCGCTGCTGGCCCTCGCGAAGGCGGCGAGCCCCTCCATGTCGGCCGGCGCCTCGATCGTGGCGATGTCGAGCCTGGGATCGGTCCGCGTGCTCGAGGAGTACGCGCTCGTCGGCGTCTCGAAGGCGGCGCTCGAGTCGCTCGTCCGCTATCTCGCCGTCGAGCTCGCGCCCCGCGGGATCCGCGCGAACGTCGTGTCGGCCGGGCTCGTGGAGACGGGCGCCCTCGAGTACTTTCCGCGCCGGGAGCAGATGCTCAGCTCCTTCCGACAGCGAACGCCCGGCGGGCGCCTGGCCGAGCCGGAGGAGGTCGCCCGGGTGGTGACGTTCCTCTGCTCCGAGGATGCCGCGATGGTGACGGGCCAGACGCTCACCGTGGACGGCGGCTTCTCGATCATGGCCTGATGGAGCCGACGGAGCGCAACCGCCGAGCGTGGGAGTCGGCGCACCGCCGCTACAGGCAGGAGCCGCGAAGCGCGCTGCCCGAGCTCGTTCGCTCCTGGCTTCCGGACCTCCGCGGCCGGCACGTGCTCCACCTCGGCTGCGGGACGGGCGAGGCGACGGGTGAGCTCGTGGCGCTGGGCGCGCTGGCGACCGGTCTCGACGCCTCCGAGGAGGCGTTGGCCGAGGCGCGCCGCCGCGTCCCGGCCGCCGCGCTCGTCCACGCCGAGCCGCAGGCGCCGCCGCCCGAGCTCCTGCGCGGCCGCTTCCACCTCGTCTACGCAGGCGAGGGAACGCTCGGGTCGCTGGACGACGTCGCGGCGGCCGCACGCGCCGTCTTCACATCGTTGCGCCCGGGCGGCTTCCTCCTCATGTACGACGAACATCCGGTGCGAGCGTGCGTCGACGCGCTGCTGCACTGGCGGCGCAGCTACTTCCAGCCTCCTCCGGGGGAGCGGTCGCTGACACTCGGCGACGTCGTGACCGCCGTCGCGCAGGCCGGTCTCGTGCTCCGGAGGCTGGAGGAGCTCCCGGCGCCGCTCGAGAGCCCGCACGTCCCCGGCCGTTTCGCCCTCGTCGCGCGGAAGCCGTCTTGAGGTTTCGGGCCACGAGGGCCGAGGGCACAAGGGGCCCGTGGGCATCGCAGTCAGCCTCATCCTGATCGCGTTCGGCGCGATCCTCACGTGGGCGGTGAACTCCGAGCCGAGCGGCCTCGATCTCGACGTCGTCGGCGTCGTGCTGATGCTGGTCGGCCTCGTCGGACTCCTGATCACGCTGCTCTTCTGGTACGACTGGGGCCCCGGTCCCGGGCGCTCCAGTTGGCGCCGGAGCCGCTACGTCGACGAGGACGTCGAATACCGGCGTAGAGCGCCACGGAGGCGCGAGGTCGTCGTCGAGGAAGACCGCGAGGTCGTCGGACCCGGCGAGCCTCCGCCCCCGTAGCACCAAGCGCCTGGACTCAGACGCCCGCGAGCCGCTCTAGGGCTTCGTCGATCTCGGCGTCCGTGATCGTCAGCGGCGGCGTCGCTGACATGAGCGAGCCGTCTTCGCCGGCGGGGACGACGATCACCCCTCGCCGCCACCCTTCGAAGGCATCGCCCTGGCGTGCACGCAGCAGGCCTGCCCCGTGCCAGCCGGCCGCCGCGAACCGCTCGCCGGCCTCTCGCACGCGGCCGAGCAGTCGCGGAACCTCCTCGAGCACCACCAGCGCGGCGGCGCAGGCGAGCGGGTTCCCGACGTGCGTGTGGGTGTAGACGTCCTCGGGCCCCAGATCCCAGACACGCTCGAAATGGGGGCGTACGAACAGCGCTGCCGCGATCGGCAGGCCGTGGCCCAACGCCTTGCCGATGCAGAGCAGGTCCGCGAGCTGCTCGCCCGGCCACATCGCGCCGATCCGGCCGAGGCCCGCGTAGATCGCGTCCACGACGAGCAGCGCACCAGCCTCGTCGCAGCGCGAGCGCAGCGTCTCGAGGAAGCCGTCGGGCGGCACCCGTGCGCCACCCCGTCCCTGCACCGGCTCGACGATCACGCATCCCGCGCTGGCGGGAAGCGGCCCCGGATCACGGCCGAACGGCCGCCGGAACACCGGCCCAGGGAGCCAGGGCGCGAACGGCGCGCGGAACCGCGCGAACCCTGTGGCGGCAAGCGCCAGCAGCCCCGTGCCGTGGTAAGCGTGGTCGAAGGCGACGATTCCGGGCTTGCCCGTCGCGAGCAGAGCGGTGCGAAGCGCGATCTCGACCGCGTCCTCACCGCTGACAGCGAGCTTCGCCGGGCGCCCGAGCTTCGCGCGCAACGCGACGGTCGCCTCTGCCTCGGCGAGGTCGCCGAGCGCGTGCATGACCTGCTGGTCGGCGATCGCCCGCTGGACGCGGGGGTTGCGGTGGCCGAGCGCCGCGACGCCGAAGCCGGCCGAGAGGTCGAGGTACTCTCGGCCGTCGGCGTCGACGACGCGGCACCCCTCGGCGCGCGCCCAGATCACCGAGCGCGGTGGTTCCCGCTTCGCCCGAGCACCCGGCCGACCGTGTCCGCCGCGACGTAGCCAGCGATGCGCGGGTTCTCCTGGAGCCGGCGCAGCGAGTAGGGATACCAGTGCTCGCCAAACGGGACGTAGATCCGGAAGCGGTGTCCGTCGCGCACGAGCCGGTCTCCGAGTCCGGCGCGGACGCCCAGCAGCATCTGGAACTCGTACTCGCCCGGCGCGAGCTCGCGCTCGGCCGCCTGGCGCAGCCCGTCGTCGATCAACAGCTCGTCGTGCGTGGCGATGCCGACGTAGCAGCCGGTGTCGAGCAGCGCGTCGAGCGCGAGCATGAAGCTCGCGCGAACGGCCTCGCCGTCCTGGAACGCGATCTCCTCGGGCTCCAGGTAGATGCCCTTGCACAGGCGGACGTTCGGCCGCAGCTCGGCGAGGTCGCGGATGTCTGCGAGCGTGCGGCGCAGGTAGGCCTGGAGCACGATCCCGACGTTCTCGAGGCCGGCCGCGCGGAGCTCACGGTAGAGCCGCAGGGTGTCGTCGGTCGTGCTCGAGTCCTCCATGTCGATTCGCACGAAGTTCGAGCTCGCCTCCGCGTGCCGGACCACACGTTCGAGGTTCTCGTGGCAGAGGTCGTAGTCGAGCTCGAGGCCGAGCGCAGTCAGCTTGACGCTCACGTTGGCGTCGAGTCGCTCGCGCTCGATCGCGTCGAAGACGTCATGGTAGGCCGCCGCGATCGCGCGCGCCTCGGCCGGGCTGGTGATCGCCTCTCCGAGGACGTCGATCGTGGCCATCTTGCTCTCGCGGTTCAGCTCCTTCACGAGGGCACACGCGTCGGCGAGCTCGGTTCCGGCGATGTAGCGGTCGGCGATGCGACGGACGATCGGCTTCGGAACCGCCGGCAGCAGGCGGACGAGAGCGCGGTCGTAGACGGCCACGGCGCGCCGCGATTCTAGTGCCGATTCGGCGCCCCGCCGGCGCCGCTTGCGGTGCCGGCCGTCAGGACGCGCGGGCTCTGCCCGTGCGTCCGTCTGAACCGACCGGTCGACACAATTCGGGTCGACTCAAGCGCTCTTAGCCCTCTCGCATGAACCCCTGGCGAGCCGCGCTCACGAGCGCAACCGCCTCGGGGAAGAGCACGCGCATCGCGTCGCGGAGGGCGAGCGCCTGCTCATCCGGCCCGCCGGAGACGTCCACGCGCCGGAGCGCCGCCGCCGTCAGCTCGACCGCCGTGTTGAGCGTCAACGTGGCGAACTGCTCGCGCTGCGCCTCCGCCACCGACTCGGCCTGCCGCGCGGCGAACTCCTGCAAGCTGCGCATGAGATCGTCCGGGTCGCCGCCGAAGGGAAAGCCGAAGCCGCCTTCCATTACCCAGAAGTGTGCCAGGCGGGCTTAGTGGCGGTCGCCGTGAGTCCAATGTGTCGACCGGTCGTTTCAGACGGCGCACGAGCAAAGCCCGTGCGCCTGAGGTCGGCGTCGCAAGCGAGCGCCTCAGCCCAGCGAGGTCTTGTAGCTCCGCTCCACCTCAGCCTGGAGCGCGTCGACGACGGTGAACGCACCACGCATCGCCGTGGCAAACGGAGAGCCGCCGTCACCGAGCGCCTGCTCGAGACGGCGCGTCGCGGCGCCCACGTCGTCCAGGTACGCCGGCGTCGCCAAGCGCGGCGGGGCTCCCACGGCCCGCTCGACGGCGAGCGCCGCCTCCTCGGCTTCCTCGATGCCCGGCGGATCTTCGCGAACGCGCAATTCGACGAGCTGTCCGCGTAGCTCCTCCAGGTCGCCGCCCCCGGCCGTCTCAGCCGCGACCTCGCAGAGCGCCGCGATCGCGACCGCCTCACGGACGGTGACGCGATCGCGGACCGGCCGGCCGGCCGCGTCGAGCGCGAGCCAGCTCCGCGCCTCCTTCCCTCGCTCGAACGCGCAGAGGTAGACGCGCACCCCTGGCTGGGCCTCGGTCGCCAGGATCGCGGCCACCCGCTCGGCTGCATCCGCGTGCTCCGCCGCCGCCGCCGCGATCCGCTCGAGCTCGGCGGAGAGGCTCACCGCGCCAAGCATAGACTTGCGCCGTTGCAGGCCGTCTCCGCCCGCAAGCGGCATGCGCGCCGCCTCTTCGCACCGCTCCCAGCGACCTACGACCGGTATGCCGGCCTCCTCTCGTTCGGCCAGGATCCGCGCTGGCGCAGCTTTCTCGTCGCTCGAACGGACGTCGCCCCCCGCGAAACGGTGCTCGACGTCGCGACCGGAACGGCGGCGGTGGCGATCGAGCTCGTGCGCCGGACGGGCTGCTCCGTCGTCGGCCTCGACCAGAGCCCCGAGATGCTCGCCGTCGCGAACGAGCGCGTCTCTCGGGCCGGCCTCGGTGCGCGGATCCGACTGGTCGAGGGCGAGGCGGAGAGGCTGCCGTTCGGCGACGAGTCCTTCGACGCCCTCACGTTCACGTACCTGCTCCGCTACGTCGACGACGCGAGCGCGACGCTGCACGAGCTCGCCCGCGTCGTACGGCCGGGCGGGACGATCGCCGGGCTCGAGTTCGGCCTCCCGCACGGCCTCTGGCGCGGGCCCTGGGAGCTCTACGTGCGCGGGATCCTCCCGTTGGCGGGGCGCATCGTCTCGCCGGGGTGGCACGAGGTCGGGCGGTTTCTCGGTCCGAGCATCCGCGACTTCCACGCGCGTCTGCCGCCGGCTCGCCAGCTCGAGCTGTGGGGAGACGCTGGCGTCGCCGACGTGCGTACGAGGCGGCTGAGCCTCGGCGGAGGCGTGGTGACCTGGGGTAGGCGCTCTTGACCGACGACCTGCGTCCCGCCTTCTACGCGCTCCGCCCGGGCGGGTGGCGCGAGTACGTGACGCTGCTCCACGTTCCCTACACGCTCTGGCACCTGTCGTACGTCGCGCTCGGCGCTTCGCTCGCCCCCGAGCTTGGGTGGTCGCGGCTGCTGTGGACGCTGCTCGCGTTCGCGCTGGCCCTCGGAGTGGGAGCGCATGCGCTCGACGAGTTGAACGGCCGGCCGCTGCAGACGCGGATCCCGTCGACGGTGCTCGTCGCGCTCGCCGCGGTCTCGACCGCGTCCGCCGTCGCGATCGGGGTCGGCGCAGCGCTCGCCTGGACGCCTTGGATTCTTCCGTTCATCGCCTTCGGCGCCTTCATCGTGCCCGCCTACAACCTCGAGCTGTTCGGGGGCCGCTTCCACGGAGACGCGTGGTTCGCGCTGGCCTGGGGCGCCTTTCCCGTGCTGACCGCATACGTCGCTGTGGCAGAGCGGATTCGCGTCGAAGCGCTGCTCGCCGCCGCGTTCGCAGCGTTGCTGAGCATGGCCCAGCGAACGCTGTCGACGCCCGTCCGCATGCTGCGCCGGCGCGTCGTCGCGGTCTCGGGCACGATCGAGCTCGACGACGGGACTCGCGAGCCCCTTAACGCGGACCGGCTTCTCGCGCCCGCCGAAGGTGCCCTCGGAGCGCTAACAGGCGCCGTCGTCACGCTGGCCGCCGCGCTCGTCGTGCTCCGCCTAGGTTGATCCCTACCATGCGCGCGACGTGGACGTGACCACCGCCTTGCAAGTCCTGCTCGCCGTCGGGATCGTGACGGCGGCCGTGGCTCTTGCCGCCGCCGTCAGCGCGGTCGTAGGGTTGCGCGCGCTCGGCGCAGCCGCGGCGCTGGTGGCCGCGCTCGCCGTTGTCGCGTGGGTTGCGTTTGCGCTGGAGCCGGGCGACGAGAGGGCGCTTTCGGCTGCCGGGCTGACAGCCGCCGTGCTGGCGACGCTCGCCTCGCTGCCGCTCCGCTTCGCCCTGGAACGCGGCCGGCGAATGGACGCCGAGCTCGCCGATGCCGAGGCGAAGCTGCAGGACGTCGTCGCGCGGGAGGTCGAGCTGCGGACGACGGAGCTGGAGCGCCTGCTCGCGCGCTCCCGGGCCGACTCGCTCTCGCGCCTCGAGGAGGAGGAGCGCCGGATCGCGGAAGAGCGCCGGCGAAGCCTCGCCGAGCGCGAGCGCGAGGCAGGGGCCGAGCTCGTCGAGGCGGTCGCCGCCGTGCAGCGCCGCGTGGAGGCGCGACTCAACGGCTGGTCCGACGACCTCGAGCGGGCCGAGCAGCGTCTGGAAAGCCAGTTCGCGCAGCTCCGCGAACGGCAGCGCGAGCTGATCGCCGAGGCGGAGGCCCGGATTGCGAGCGACGTCGAGCGCCTGGAGACGGGAACCGAACAACAGCGCGCCGGCCTGATGCGCCTACGCGAGGAGCTGGGGCGCGCGGCCGAGCAGGTCGTGGCGCAGTCGACGGCCGAGCTGGACGAGCACGCGGCGGAGCGGCGCCGGGCGCTGCACGAGCTGGGAGACCGCCTGCGCCGGCGAGAGCGTGAGCTCCTCGAGCGGATCGAACGCGAGGAAGCCGACGCGCGCCAGCGCCTGGGCGCCGGCTTCTCCGATCTCGAGCGAAAGGTGCTCGACCAGCTGGATCGTTCGACCGAGCTCGCCGTCAGCCGCCATTCCGAGGCCGCGGCGCAGCAGTTCGAAGCCGCCGTCAAGTCGGCGCGCGAGGAGGCCGCACGGCGGCTCGCCCGCGAGCTCGACCGCGCCGTCGAGAGCTTCGCCCGCGAGGCGACGAACGTGCTCGCGGAACGCCTCGCCGAGGTCGGCGACGCGGGTGTCCGCCGCGTCGAGCATCGCATGAGCGAGGCGGCCTCAGGCATCGAGCGCCAACGGGACGAGCTTCTCGGCGAGCTCGAGACGCGCCTCGCCTCGCTCGAGCACGACTTCCGCCGCCGCCTCGAGGCAATCGGCGCCGACGCGGAAGCCGAGCGCGGCGTGATCGAGGCGAGGCTCCACGAGCTCGGGCGCCGCCTGGACGAGGCGCTCGAGCAGGCACGCGACCGGCTCGGCGCGCTCGAGCAGCCGCCGCTCGGCTAAAGCGCGGGATCGCGCAGACCCAGGAATCGCTCGAGCTCGAGCGCGTTCGGGGCGGGCAAACTTCCGCGGGCAGGGTTCGTCTAGGTGAGGACGAACCGAGACGGGCAAATGAGCGAGCTGATCGGACAAGAGAACGAGCGGGCGAAAGTCGAGAGCTGGCGACTGCACGTCCTGCTCGAGGCGGGCTTCCCGCTTCCGCTCGCGGAACGAATCGCCACGAGCGAGGTGGACCTCCATCGGGCGGTCGAGCTCGTGAGGGTCGGCTGCTCGCCCGAGACCGCAGCAGAAATCCTGCTCTGAGCTCGCTCCCGGCTCGGGCGTTCGCCAACCCGTCGCGTGGCATGCTGCGGCGGTGAAGGTCGAGGCGATCGACTACGGCGACCGCCGCGTCTACTCCGTTGCGGCGTTCAACCGCGGCGTCGCGAGCTGGCTGTCGCGACTGCCGACGGTCTGGGTCGAAGGCGAGGTCACGGAGCTTCGCCGCCAGCCGGGCTGGCAGACCGTCTTCCTCACGCTCAAGGATCCGGAACTAGGTGCCTCCCTCGCGGTTACGATGCGGCGCTCGCGCTTCGACGCGCTCCGCCTCTCGCTCGCCGACGGCGAGCGCGTGCACGTGTTCGGCCGGTCCGAGCTGTTCGAGGCGCGAGGCGACCTCCGCTTCCGCGCCCTCACGATCGAGCGCTTCGGTCTCGGCGAGCACCTCGCGGCGCTCGAGCGTCTGAAGGCGAAGCTCGCCGCCGAGGGCCTCTTCGCGGCCGAGCGGAAGAGCGCGCTGCCACTGCTCCCGCGTCGAATCGGCCTCCTCACGGGCAGCGACGCCGCGGCGAAGCGAGACGTTGTCGCGACGATCACGAGCCGCTTCCCGCCCGCACGCGTCGTCGTGGCGGAGACGTACGTCCAGGGCCCGCTCGCGCCGACCGCGATCGTCGAGACGCTCGAGCGGCTCGCGGCGGCGCCGGACGTCGACGTGATTGTCCTCGCCCGCGGCGGAGGCAGCTTCGAGGACCTGCTGCCGTTCAGCGACGAGCGTGTCGTGCGCGCGATCGCGGCCTGCACGGTGCCTGTGGTCTCGGCGGTCGGGCACGAGCAGGACACGCCGCTCTGCGACCTGGTGGCCGACGTTCGCGCCTCGACGCCGACGGCCGCGGGCCGGCTCGTGGTGCCGAATCTCACCGAGCTCACAGGTCGGCTCGAACGGCAGCGCGAGGCGCTCGCACGCTGCGTCCGGCGCATGCTCGAGCGCGACCGGGAGCGTACGGCGCGCCTGCGAGAGCGACTGCGGGGCGCGCCGAGGCTCGCGGTCGAGCGGAAGCGGGCAGCGTCGGAGCAGGCGGCCGCGAGGCTGCGTGCGCTCTCCCCACGCGGGACGCTGGCGCGTGGCTACGCGATCGTCCGCGCACACGGCGCGATCCTGCGCACGGCGGCGACGGTCGGCGGGGGCGACGCGGTCGAGGTGGAGCTCGGGCGCGGCAGCTTCGACGCCCGTGTGGAGGAGGTTCGCCCGTAGCCGCCGAGGAGCTGACGTTCGAGGCCGCGCAGAAGGAGCTCGAGCGGATCGTCGACCGGCTCGAACGCGGCGAGGCCGGGCTCGACGAGGCGATTGCGCTCTGGGAGCGCGGCGAGCAGCTGTACCGCTTCTGTGTCGAGAAGCTCGACGCCGCACAGGGGAAGATCGAGGAGCTCGAGCGCCGCGACCAGTAGGATCGCGTGTATGGCAACCGACCGGATGCAGCTCCTACGGCACGTGCCCCTCTTTGCGGACCTCGATCGCGGCGAGCTCCAATCGATCGCGTCCACGCTCCGCGAACGCCGCTTCGGCGCGGGCGAGACAGTGCTCTCGGAGGGCCACGCCGGCGTGGGGTTCTTCGTGATCGTCGACGGGGAGGCGAAGGTCACAGTGCGCGGCGAGGAGCGTGCCCAGCTCGGCCCCGGCGACTACTTCGGCGAGATCGCTCTCATCGTGGGCAGCGAGCGCACGGCGACGGTGACGGCGGAGACGGATCTCACGTGCCTCGCGCTGACGTCCTGGGAATTCCGTCCGCTGGTCGAGCAGAACGGCCTGATCGCCTGGAAGCTCCTCGCAGGGCTCGCCCGGAAGCTACCCGGGCGCGAGCAGGCCCCGGCCTAGGCGCTCACCCAGCTCCAGCAGATCCTCCCGCGCGGCTTCCAGGCGGCCGCTCAGCGGGTGAAGCTCGAGACCCGGCAACGCCTCGAGCACGCGGCCGCCAAACACGGCACAGCGGACGCCGGCGGCACGGCACGTCGTCGCGACCACGCCCGGCGCTTTGCCCTCGAGCGTCGCGTGATCGACCGTGCCTTCTCCCGTGACGACGAGCGCGGCCCCGGCGAGCCGCCGCGGGAGCTCCACGGCCTCGACCACGAAGTCCGCGCCGGAACGGAGCTCCGCGCCGAGGGCCGCGAGCGCGGCGCCGAGGCCTCCCGCCGACCCCGCTCCCGGCAGCGAGGCCACTGCTTCGAGCTGAGCCATCGCCGCGAGCCGGCGCTCGAGCTCGTCGACGACCTCGGGCGACGCCCCCTTCTGCGGCCCGAACGCTCGCGCCGCTCCCCGCGGGCCGAGCAGCGGGTTGCGGACGTCGCACAGCGCGACCGTCGGAACGGGGAGCGTCTCGACGATCTCGCGGAGACCCGCCCCGCCGTCGACGGTCGCCGTTCCGCCAAGCGCGACGAGCAGGCGCCGCGGACGTGCGCCCAGCGCCGCCGCGACGAGCTCGCCGAGACCCCGGCTCGACGCGTTCAGCGGATCGAGCTCGTCCGGTCGGAGCAGGTGCAGCCCGATCGCCTCCGCCGCCTCGACGATCGCATCGCCCTCGGGCGTGACGACGAAGCGCGCCTCGACCGGCCGGCCGAGAGGGTCGGCAACGGTCGCGTCGACCCAGTCGCCGCCGAACGCGCCCGCCAGCACGTCGGCCGTCCCCTCGCCGCCGTCCGCGACCGGGACCTCCTCCGCGTCCGCGCCCGCGTTCCGGAGTCCCTCGGCGAGCGCCTGCGCCGCCTCGCGGGCGGTCAGGACGCCCTTGAGGCTAGCCGGGCACGCGAGCGCGCGAGGCGTCACGGGCAGGCTCCCGCTCCGGCTCGGGAACCCTCTGCGGCGGGGGCATCCCGCGGAGGACGCCGAGCGAGAGGCCTTCGCGGGCGAGGAACAACAGGCCGAGGCCGATCCCCACAGACGCCTCCACCGCCTGCAGCCCGAGCCCGAAGGCGAAACCGTGCGCGTAGTCGATGCCGTACGAGAGCAGCGGGAGGGCCACGGCCGCCTGGACGAGGCCGATGTTCCCGGGCCAGAGCGGGAAGATCGTCGCGACGTTCATGAGGAGGAGCACGAGTGCGGCGGCGTCAAGGGGCTCGTTGATGCGGAACGCCCGCATCGCCGCGTAGACGGCGAGGAGCTGGAGCCCCCAGCCGACGCACTGGAAGACTGCCGCGAGGGCGGCGGCGGACGGCTCGCGCATGACGGCGAGGCCGTTCCGCGCCATCTCCACAGAGCGCCGGACGACGCCGACGCCTTCGGCGAGCCCGAGATGATGGCTCCGGGCGCCCACCACCGAGAACACGAGCAGGGCGAAGCCGAGCGCGACGAGCGCCGCGATGCTCGTCAGCGCCCAAGCCGGAATCCGCGCCGTCAGCAGCACGTAGGGAACGAGCAGCATCACCGCGAGGAGGTCGAACACGCGATGGGCGAACACCGTCCCGGCCAGCGTCGGCCAGGCGCCGTCACGGCGCGGCAGGCGGCGGGTCAGCACCGCAACACGCGCGAGCTCGCCGATCCTTCCAGGAAGCACGGCGTTTGCCAGCAGGCCGATCGAGAACGCCGAGAAGATCGACGGGAACGCGGGCCGCGGCGGTGGCATCGACTGGTCGATGATGGTCCGCCAGCAGAACGAGCGCGCGAAGACCGAGGCGAGGTTGAACGCGAGCGCGGCCGCGATCCACGGCCACGAAACGGCACTAAAGGCGGTGGCGAGCGCATGGAAGCTCGGTCCGCGCCACCAGAGCAGCGCGGCGGCGGCGGCGAGCGGGGCGGCGGCGAGCACGACGCGCGCCCACCATCGCCGGGGGACGCCGCGCGTCACGGCGACAGCGCGACGGGAGGACGCGCGACGCCGGACACGAGCTCGTAGATCGTCGCGAGGCGCTCGGCGATCGCCTCCCAGCCGTATCGCTCCGCCGCCAGCTCCCGAGCGGCCGCGCCGAGCGCCCACCGCCGAGGCTCGTCTTCGAGGAGGCCGACGACCGCGCGCTCGAGCGCTTCGGGATTCCCCGGGGGGACCGCGACCGCCGTCTCGTCGGTCATCACGTCCGCGTATCCGGGGATTGCCGACGCGACGGCGGGTGTCGCACACGCGAACGCGCGCGTCAGCACCATCCCGAAGCTCTCCCCTCCGAGTGACGGGGCGACGAGGAGCTTCGCGGACAGCAGCTCCGCCGTGAGCGCGTCCTGGCCGAGGAACCCGAGCCCGTCGATGCCGTCGTCGCGAATGCGCAGCCGGTGGAGCAGCAGGCGCACGGCGAGCGGATCGGCGCCTGCGATCCGCAGTCGAGCTCCGGTCCGCCGACGGATCTCCGGCCAGGCCCGCAGGAGGACGTGCAGGCCCTTGCGCGGCTCCTGGCGGCCGATGAAGACGACCCGCTGCGCGCGATCCGAAGGGTCGGCCGTAGGCGGGATCAGGACGCCGTTCGGCACGACCTCGTACGTCCCGGGGTAGTGGCGAGCGACCGAGAGACGCGCCTGCTCGGAGACCGCGATGCGGTGGTCGAGCCGCTCCGTCAGGAAGCCCCAGAGCGGTTTTCCGGCCCTGTTCCACGCGAGCCGCCCGGCGGCGTGGAACGTCCCCACGATCGGCGTCCGAGCGATCGCGAGAGTCGCGACGCCGATCACCGGAGTGAGCGGCTCGTGAAGGTGGAGGACGTCGAACTGCTCGCGCTCGAGCAGCGCACGCAGCCGGAAGAAGGTGCTCGGGCTGAGGACGATGTTCGGCAGCGATCCGTTCGCGGGGACGATCACGGAGCGGCCGACCGGGATCAGGTCGGCGGGCGGCGTGTCGTGCCTGCCGAGGCGCGGGTGGAGGACGCGGGTGAGGCTTCCGGGCGGGTCGTTTCCGGCGATGACGCGGACGTCGTAGCCGAGCCGGCGGAGCGCCGACGCCTGCAGCTCGGCATGCTCGATGACCGCGCCCCAGAAGGACCAGGAGTAGGGAACGACGATCCCGAGCTTCACGGCGCGGAGGATAGTTCCCGGTCCCGCCGCCGTTGCACGCGACGCCAACGCCGAATAAAATTCCGCGTGCTCCCGGCTCCTGCGGCTGTCGAGTCGGGTGCGGTGGCGTCGAAGGGAGAGCGGGAATTCGCGGTAGGTGGCCATTCTGGCCTGCGCCGCCGTGGCCTTGGCCACGGTGGTGGGAGAAGATGCGCATGGGCGGCGAACCTCCCTCGGAGGAGCCGCGCGAGCCCTCCCGCGGAGAAGAGCTCGAGCGGACGTACTGGCGCATGCTCGAGGACTTGACCGGCATCGCACACGGTCACGGACGCAGGCTCCGCGACGCCCGGCGGAGGAAGTAGCGTGGGGGCCGTGTTCGAGAACGGTCTAGCCGAGCTTCATACGCACCTCGGCGGCTCCGTCGCCGCCGACATCATGTGGAGCCTCGCGCACGAGCAGGGAATCGCCCTCCCGGTCAAGGACTACTGGGAGTTCGAGGACCTCGTCACCGTCTCCGATCCGCGCGGCGTCGAGAATCTGGACGCGCTGGACGCGATCTACCACTGGACCGAGCTGATTCAGTCGAGCCCACTCGCGGTGGAACGGTCGGTCCATGCGGCGATCGGCGGCGCCTACCGTTCCCAGGGCATCACCACGCTCGAGCTCCGGTTCAACCCGATGAAGCGGAACCGCGGCGGCGAGCGCGACCTCGATCACATCATCCTGGCCGCGATCCGCGGCCTCGATCGCGCGCGTCTCGAGTACCCGCAGGTCCGAGCGGGACTGATCCTGATGATGGACCGCACCTTCGACCCCGAGCTCAACATGATCATCGTCCGCAAGGCGGTGCGGTGGGCGACACGCGGAATCGTCGGCGTCGACATCGCAGGGCCGCGGCCGGGAGCGAGCAGGTACGCGTACCGGCAGATCGCTCCCCATGTCGACCTCGCCCGCGAGTCCGGGCTGGGAGTGACCATCCACGTCGGCGAGGAGGGCGGCGACGTGGGCCGCGCGGAGATCGCCGAGGTGGTCGAGGCGCTGCGGCCCGACCGCATCGGGCACGGGATCCTCGCCGCCCGCGATCCCGCGCTCATGGAGGCCGTGCGGGAGGCGGGCATCGTGCTCGAGCTCTGCCCGACCTCGAACCTCCTCACCAAGGCGCTGGACGACGAGGCCGCGCTGCGCGAGACCGTTCGCTCGTTCGTCGACGCAGGTGTCGCGTTCACCATCGCCACCGACGGGCCGGAGATGATGCGAACGCACCTGCGCGACGAGTTCGAGCTCCTGATGCGGATCGGAGCCCTGGACGGCGACGAGGCCCGCGACGCAAACCGGCGCGGACACCACGCGACCTTCATCGGCACCGAGTCGCTGCTTCGGGCGGTGTAACCCGTGCGAATACTCCCTTCGGTCAATAGGCGGGCGGAGAGAGCGCTGTTAGCGTCGTGGCCATGCCCGTCACCGTCACAGATCCCCAGCCGACGATCACGGAGCGGCAGCGGCAGGTTGTCGAGCTCATCGCCTCCGGATGCTCGAACGACGAGATCGGTGCGCGCCTCGGCATCTCGCCGCGAACCGTCAAGGCACATGCCGATGCCTTGCGCCAGAAGCTCGGTGTCGCCCGGCGCCGACAGATCCCGGCTGCCTACCGGGCGCTTACTGGGAGGGACCCCCTCCCGAAAGGCCTCGAGCCCTAGCGGCTCGGGGGACTGACGGACGTGCCCGCGGGGCTCCGGCTCCGCGGGCACGGCTCTTTCAGACGCTCGAAATCGGCTACGGGCCGCGATACGCTCGATCGCCGAGGTGGACGAAACCACCCCTATCAGCGTCGCCGCGGTCGGCCGCCCGATCATCAAGCGGCCACGACTGACGCGACTGCTCGACGAGGCACAGACGCGCGTGACGATGCTGGTCGCGCCGGCGGGATACGGGAAGACGACGCTCGCCTACGAGTGGCTCGGCGATCGCGAAGGCGCGAGCGCGTGGCACTCGTGCAGCCCCGCGTCCGCCGACGTCGCCGCACTCGCGCTCGGCGTCGCCGATGCCGCCGCGACCATCGTGCCGGGTGCAGCCGACCGGCTACGAACGCGGCTCCGGGTCACGAACGCGCCCGAGAGCGAGGTGGACGTGCTCGCCGAGCTCCTCGCCGAGGATGTTGCCGCCTGGCCGGACGACGCCTGGTTGTGTCTCGACGACTACCAGTTCGCGATCGAATCGCCGGCGTCCGAGCGGCTGATCGAGCGA
>JBKOYJ010000127.1:0-15159 GCA_046725345.1 Actinomycetota bacterium
ATTCGTCTAGAGGCGAATCAATTTCGGGCGTCTCGGTCGCCTCGATCTCCTCGGTCGGCATCCCGTCGCCGTCGGCGTCGTGCTGGGGCTCGCCGCCGAACGAGAGGTCGAGTGCGGCCAGACCGTCGCCGCCGTCGCTGCCGATCTCCTCGAGCGCAGCCCGCAGCTCGGCTTCGGTCTCGGGTCGCGTGAGCACCGCTGCCGGCAGGGCCGCCGGCGACGGCGTGATCCCGATCGTGCGGTAGCGCTTGAGCCCCGTCGCGGCCGGGATCAGCTTCCCGATGATCACGTTCTCCTTGAGCCCGTGGAGGCTGTCGACCTTGCCCTCGATGGCAGCGTCGGTCAGCACCTTGGTCGTCTCCTGGAAGGACGCGGCCGAGAGCCAGGACTCCGTGGCCAGCGACGCCTTCGTGATGCCCAGGATCAGCGGCTCGAACGTCGCCTCCTCGCCGCCGGCCTCGCGGATGCGTGCGTTCTCGCGCTCGAACGCGACCTTGTCCACGAGCTGCCCCGGCAGCAAGTCGGTGTCACCGGCATTCTCGACCCGTACCTTCTTGAGCATCTGGCGCACGATCAGCTCGATGTGCTTGTCGTGGATGTCGACGCCCTGTGACTTGTAGACCCTCTGCACCTCGTTGACGAGGTACAGCTCGGTCGGCGTCGACCCCTTGCCGGCGTGCGAGTGCAGCTCGAGCAGCTCGCCCGGGTTGAGTGAGCCCTCGTGCAGCGGATCGCCCGCCTCCACGACCTGCCCGTTCTCGACCAGCAGGCGCGTCCGCCGCGGAAGCTGGTACTCGCGCGGCGGGATCAGCTCGCCGTCCTCGTCGAGCTCCTGCGGGACGACTGTGACCTTCGGGCCGCGCTCGGTCTCCTCGAGCTCGATCCGACCGCCGACCTCGGCGAGGCGGGCGGCGCCCTTCGGGTTGCGAGCCTCGAAGATCTCGGTCACGCGCGGAAGCCCGTGCGTGATGTCCGCGCCGGCGACGCCGCCGGTGTGGAACGTCCGCATCGTCAACTGCGTCCCCGGCTCGCCGATCGACTGCGCCGCGACGATGCCGACGGCATCGCCGATCTCGCAGAGCGTCCCGGCGGCGAGGAACGTCCCGTAACAGGCCTGGCAGACGCCGTACTCGCTCCGGCACTTCAGCACCGAGCGCACCGGGATCCGGGCGTCCTGGGCCGACTTGCCGAGCCCTTCGACGAGCTCCTGAAGGCGGGGCGGCGTGATCTCCTCACCCTTCGTCGCCACGACCTTGCCGCGCGGCGTCTTCACGTCGGCCGCGAGCACGCGACCGGCGACGCTTCGGTTCAGGCCCTCGGGCAGGAACAGCGCCAGCTCGACGTGGTCCTCGGTGCCGCAGTCCTCGTCGCGGATGATCACGTCCTGCGCGACGTCGACGAGACGCCGAGTCAGGTAGCCGGAGTCGGCGGTGCGAAGCGCCGTGTCGGCGAGACCCTTGCGGGCGCCGTGCGTCGAGATGAAGTACTCGAGCACGCTCAGGCCCTCCATGAAGTTGGCCTTGATCGGCCGCTCGATGATCTCGCCCTTCGGATTCGCCATCAGGCCGCGCATCCCGGCGAGCTGGCGGATCTGCTTCGAGGAGCCGCGAGCGCCCGAGTTGGCCATCATGTAGACCGGGTTCAGCTGGTGGAGGTTCTCCTCCATCGCGTCCGCGACCGTGTCGGTCGCCTCGGTCCAGATGTTCACGATCGCCTCGTGGCGCTCGGCGTCGGTGATCAGCCCGCGCTCGTACTGCTGTTCGACCCGCGCGACGCGCTCCTCGAACTGGGCGAGGATCTCGTCCTTCGTCGGCGGGATCACGATGTCGTTCTTCGAGATCGTGACGCCCGCCTGCGTCGCGTGGTGGAAGCCGAGCGTCTTCACCTTGTCCAGCACGGACGTGACCGCCGCAGCGCCGTAGCGCTCGGTCAAGTCGGAGAGGAACGTGTCCATCTCACGCTTCGACAGCGTGCGGTTGATGAAGTCGTGCGGCGGCCCGTCGCCGTTGCCGATCGAGTCGGCCAGGGAGCGGTCGACCTCGGCGTTGAAGATCACCCGGCCGGGCGTCGTCAGAATCGCCTCGCCGTCGAGCCGGTACTCGATCGGCTGCTGCAGGGCGACCTGCTCGGCGTCGAGGGCGAGCTCGATCTCCTCCTCCGACGCGAACCGCTGCGGCCTCGGGTCTAGCTCGTCGGCCTTGACCGTCTCGAGGTCGTCCTCGGCGTACGTGAGGTAGTAGAGGCCGAGCACCATGTCCTTCGACGGCGTCGCGAGCGGACGGCCGTGCGCCGGCGAGAGGATGTTGTTCGCCGACAGCATCAGCAGCCGAGCCTCGGCCTGCGCCTCGGCCGACAGCGGCACGTGTACAGCCATCTGGTCGCCGTCGAAGTCGGCGTTGAAGGCGTGACAGACGAGCGGGTGGACCTGGATCGCCTTGCCCTCGACGAGCACGGGCTCGAAGGCCTGGATCCCGAGGCGGTGGAGCGTGGGCGCCCGGTTCAGCAGCACCGGGTGCTCCGTGATGACCTCCTCGAGCACGTCCCAGACCTCCGGGACCATCGACTCGACGTACTTCTTCGCCGCCTTGATGTTCTGCGCCGACTTGCGCTCGACGAGCCGGCTCATGATGAACGGCTTGAACAGCTCGAGCGCCATCAGCTTCGGCAGACCGCACTGGTGCAGCCGGAGCTGCGGGCCCGCCACGATGACGGAGCGGCCCGAGTAGTCGACGCGCTTGCCGAGCAGGTTTTGGCGGAAGCGCCCCTGCTTGCCCTTGAGCATGTCGGAGAGCGACTTCAGCGCCCGATTGCCGGGGCCTGTGACCGCTCGGCCGCGGCGGCCGTTGTCGAACAGCGCGTCGACGGCCTCCTGGAGCATGCGCTTCTCGTTGTTGACGATGATCTCGGGCGCGCCGAGGTCGAGCAGCCGCTTGAGGCGGTTGTTCCGGTTGATCACCCGGCGGTAGAGGTCGTTGAGATCGCTCGTCGCGAAGCGGCCGCCGTCGAGCTGCACCATCGGCCGAAGCTCGGGCGGAATCACCGGGACGGCCTCGAGGATCATCCACTCGGGGCGGTTCTCGGACACCACGAACGCGTTGACGACCTTCAGGCGCTTGATTGCGCGCTGCTGCTTCTGGCCCTTCGACGTGCGGATCGTCTCGCGAAGCGAGCGCGCCTCGTCGTCGAGGTCGAGGTCCTTCAGCAGGTCACGGATCGCCTCTGCGCCCATGCCCCCACGGAAGTAGACGCCGAACCCGTAGGAGGAGCCGAAGCGGTCCTTCAGCTCGCGGAAGATCTGCTCGTCGTTGACGATCAGCTTCGGCTCGAGCTCGCGGAACAGGCGCCACGTCTCCTCGAGCCGGCGGACGGCGTCGACGGCCGCGTCGCGCGTGTCCTGGCGCCGAGACTCGATGTCCTGGTACATCTCGCGGACCTTCAGCGACCACTGCACGACGGCGTCGAGGTCCTCCTTCTGCATCTTCCCGTCGGTGCGCAGGCAAAGGTCGTTGGTCAGCTCGCGGACGGCCGCCGCGTCGGCGTCGACTTCCATCTGCTCGAGCACGTCGCGGAGCAGCCCGTTGCCGAGCTCGCGCGCGCGCTCCAGCTGCTTCTGCTCCACGTTGGCGATCAGCTCTGCGTCGTCGCCGGAGAGCTCGTCGCCGGCGAGCAGCGCGTCCGTGATCCTCTTCACGCGCTTGGTGAGCGCGCCCTTCTTCGAGCCCGAGGCCTTCTCGAGCTCGGCGCGGACCGGCGCCAGCGCGTCACGGATCTGGACCGCCGTCTGGGCGACCGCGTCGAGCTCGCGCGGCGAAAGCCGGCGGTCGTCGCGAATCGCCGCGTTGCGGACGAGCTCGCGGATCTTCTTCGAGTCCTCGGTCGAGATCTGCTTCGCGAGATCCTTGAACATCCCGCTGAGTAGGTCACGGGCCTCGGGGAGCGTCGGCAGCCCCTGCTCCTCGGCCCAATTGGCGAGGCCGCGAGCCCAGAAGTCGTCGTCCTCGTCGAAGTCGCGCTCCTTGCCCGCCGTGAAGTAGTCGCGGCGGCGCTGGAGGCGCTGCTCGAGCGCGGCGAGCTGCTCGTCGCGGTCGACGTAGACCTCCTCGCTCGTCGCCTTGACCTTTTCCTCGAGGTCGGCCAGGTCCTCCTCGCGCTTCTCGCGATCGACGGAGGTGACGATCGAGGCCGCGAAGTAGAGCACCTTCTCGAGCTCGCGCGGGGCGATGTCGAGCAGGTAGCCGATGCGGCTCGGAACGCCCTTGAAGAACCAGATGTGCGACACGGGCGCCGCGAGGTCGATGTGGCCCATGCGCTCGCGCCGCACCTTCTGGCGCGTGACCTCCACGCCGCAGCGCTCGCAGATGATGCCCTTGTAGCGGACGCGCTTGTACTTGCCGCAGTAGCACTCCCAGTCACGCGTCGGCCCGAAGATGCGCTCGCAGAAGAGCCCATCGCGCTCGGGCTTGAGGGTGCGGTAGTTGATCGTCTCGGGCTTGGTCACCTCGCCCGAGGACCAGTCGCGGATCTGCTTGCTCGAGGCAAGCCCGATCCGGATCGCGTCGAAATCGTTGATGTCGATCAAGGTTCTCTCGCGCCTCTTTCCTTCAGTGGTCTCTGACTGGTCCTATTCCTCGAGCTCGAGATTGAGGTCGGCTTCGCCCAGCGGTCCGACCTGCGCCTCGGCTTCCTCTTCGGCCTCCTCGCCGGGGCCGACCGTCACGTCCTCGAGATCGCCGAGCTGCTCGTCGGCCGGCAGCGTCAGGTCGCCGGTCTGGTCGACCCGCTCCTGGCCCTCCTCGAGCTCCTCGGCGGTCGGCTCGCGCGCGGCCGCGCGGAGCGAGCCGGGCGAGAGGTCGATGCCGAGCTCCTCGGCCGCGCGCAGCAGCTCGTCCTCCTCCTCGCGCACCTCGACCTCGCCGCCCTCCTCGGAGAGGACGTGGACATCGAGCGCGAGCGACTGCATCTCCTTCAGCAGCACCTTGAAGGACTCGGGGATCGACGGCTCCGCGATGTTCTCGCCCTTCACGATCGCCTCGTAGGCCTTCACGCGGCCGACCGTGTCGTCGGACTTGATCGTCAGCATCTCCTGCAGCGTGTGCGCGGCGCCGTAGGCCTCGAGCGCCCAGACCTCCATCTCGCCGAACCGCTGGCCACCGAACTGCGCCTTGCCGCCCAGCGGCTGCTGGGTGACGAGCGAGTACGGCCCCGTCGAGCGAGCGTGGATCTTGTCGTCGACCAGGTGCAGCAGCTTGAGGATGTACATGTAGCCGACGGTTACCTTCTGCTCGAAGGGCTCGCCCATCCGCCCGTCGAACAGCCGCACCTTTCCGGAGCAGCGACGGCCGGGCGGCCGCTTCTCGTCGACCACGAACGTGATCGGTGAGTCGGGGTTCTGCTTCGTCCACTCGACCAGCGCGTCGTCGACGTCGACCGGCGTCGCGCCGTCGAAGACGGGCGACGAGACCGGCGTCGCGCCGTTGCGGTCCCCATCCTCGGCGAAGACGCCGTGCGCGGCCGCCCAGCCGAGGTGCGTCTCGAGGATCTGGCCGATGTTCATCCGGCTCGGCACACCGAGCGGGTTGAGCACGACGTCGACCGGAGTCCCGTCCTCGAGGAAGGGCATGTCCTCCTCGGGCACGATCCGCGCGATCACGCCCTTGTTGCCGTGGCGGCCGGCGAGCTTGTCGCCCTCCGCGATCTTGCGCTTCTTGGCGACGTAGACGCGGACGAGCTCGTTGACGCCCGGCGGCAGGTCGTCGCCGGCGTCGCGGGCGAACGTCTTCACGTCGATCACCTTGCCCCCCTCGCCGTGCGGGACCTTCAGCGAGGTGTCGCGGACCTCGCGCGCCTTTTCCTTGAAGATCGCGCGGATCAGCTTCTCCTCCGCGGTCAGCTCGGTCTCGCCCTTCGGCGTCACCTTGCCCACGAGCAGGTCGCCGGAGCCGACCTCGGCGCCGATGCGGACGATGCCGCGCTCGTCGAGGTCCTTGAGCGACTCCTCCGAGCGGTTGGGGATATCGCGCGTGATCTCCTCGTCGCCGAGCTTCGTCGAGCGGGCGTCGATCTCGTACTCGTGGATGTGGATCGAGGACAGGACCTCGTCCTTCACGAGCCGCTCGGAGATCACGATCGCGTCCTCGAAGTTGAAGCCCTCCCACGGCATGAACGCGACGAGGAGGTTGCGGCCGAGCGCGAGCTCGCCGTTCGAGGTCGCGCTACCGTCGGCGAGCACCTGCTGCGCGGTGATCTTGTCGCCGAGCTTCACGAGCGGCTTCTGGTGGATCAGCGTGCCCTGGTTCGAGCGCATGAACTTCGTCAGCGGGTACTCGGCCCGCGTACCGGGGCCCTCGACGACGATTTTCTCGGCGTCGACGTCGACGACGGTGCCCTTGCTCTCCGCCACGATCACGTCGCCCGTGTCGATCGCTGCGCGGTACTCGAGGCCGGTGCCGACGAGCGGCGGCTCGGTGACGAGCAGCGGCACAGCCTGCTTCTGCATGTTCGCGCCCATCAGCGCCCGGTTCGCGTCGTTGTGCTCGAGGAACGGGATCAGCGTCGTCGCCACGGAGACGATCTGCGCCGGGTCGACGTCCATGAACTCGACCTGGTTGCGCGGCGCCATCACGGCCTCGCCCTCCCGAGAGCGGCAAAGCACCTGCTCGTTCACGAACTTCCGCGACTTCTCGTCGACCGGCTCCGAGGCCTGCGCGATCGTGTACCGCGCCTCCTCGGCCGCGTCGAGGTAGACGATCTCGTCCGAGACCTTGCCCTTCGTCACCTTCCGGTACGGGGTCTGGATGAAGCCGAACTCCGAGACGGTGGCGTAGGAGGCGAGCGCCCCGATCAGGCCGATGTTCGGCCCTTCGGGGGTCTCGATCGGGCACATGCGCCCGTAGTGGGTCGGGTGGACGTCGCGCACCTCGATCGGCGCGCGCTCGCGCGTGAGGCCGCCGGCGCCGAGTGCCGACAGTCGGCGCCGGTGCGTGAGCCCCGCCAGCGAGTTCGTCTGGTCCATGAACTGGGACAGCTGCGAGGAGCCGAAGAACTCCTTCAGCGCCGCGACCACGGGGCGGATGTTGATGATGGTCTGGGGCGTGATCGCGTCGACGTCCTCGGTCGTCATCCGCTCGCGGACGACGCGCTCCATCCGGTAGAGGCCGACGCGGAACGCCTCCTGGATCAGCTCGCCGACCGTGCGCAGGCGACGGTTGCCGAAGTCCTCGTACTCGTCCAGCTCGCCGCGGATCGGGTCGCGCGAGAGCGAGGCGGCGTCGGCGGCGAAGTCACGCGAGTCTTCGGGGACGCCGAGCATGCGAGGCAGCTCGACGAGCCGGCGGACCAGCGCGACGATATCTTGCGTCGTGAGGACGCGGGTTTCCTCGGGGACGTCGACCTCGAGCCGCTGGTTCAGCTTGTAGCGGCCGACCTTCGTGAGGTCGTAGCGCTTGGGGTCGAAGAAGAGCGCGTTCAGGAGGCTGCGGGCGTTGTCGACCGTGGGCGGCTCGCCAGGGCGCTGCTTCTTGAAGACCTCGATCAGCGCCTCCTCCTCGCGCGTCGCGGGATCCTTCTCCAGCGTCATCGCGATGTAGGGCGAGTCGCCGAAGAGCTTGAGGATGGCCTCGTTCGAGGACGTGTCGAGCGCGAAGCCGGTGGACGGGTCCTCCGCGGGCAGCGCGCGCAGCAGCGTCGTGATCGGCAGCTTGCGCTTGCGGTCGATGCGGGCGTAGACGACGCCCTTCTTGTCGATCTCGAGCTCGAGCCACGAGCCGCGGGACGGCATCAGGTTGGCGGTGAAGACCTGCTTCGTGGGGTCCTTCGGCTCCATCAGGTAGGCGCCGGGGCTCCGCACGAGCTGCGTGACGATCACGCGCTCGGTGCCGTTGATGATGAACGTGCCCGACTCCGTCATCATCGGGAAGTCGCCCATGAAGACGGTCTGCTCGCGGATCTCGCCGGTCTCCTTGTTGACGAAGCGGACCGTCATCGAGAGGGGGGCCTGGTAGCTCAGGTCCTTCTCGCGGCACTCCTGGATGGAGACGGGCGGATCGCCGAACTTGTACTCGCCGAACTCGACGGCGAGCGTGCCGGTGTAATCCTCGATCGGCGAGATGTCGTCGATCGTCTCTCTGAGGCCCTCGTCCAGGAACCACTGGAACGAGGCCTTCTGGATATCGATGAGGTTCGGGAGGTCGAGGACGTGCTTGAGACGGGAAAAGCTCTTGCGCGCGCGAGGCGCAGCGACCCTAGTGGTCAATAGATACAGCCTCCCTTGCTGGCGATCTGGGGAAGAAAAACGGACAGGCGAAACGGGACGGACGTCGGCGCGACCCCACAGGGTAGCGAAAGCAGCACCCGCAGCGCAAGGCGACCCCTGGCTGCGGGAGCGCTTCATACAGTATAACGGCTGTCGGGTGGCGTTTCTTCCCGCCTGGGTCGACGCCCGCTCAGAACTGGAAGTAGATGAACTCGTGTGGCGTCGCGATCGACATCAACGCCAGAGCCCCGGCAACTCCCGTCGCGAGGCCGTAGCGGACGCGCGGCGCGAGGCGGATCTCCCACGTGTTCGGAGCGGCGTTTACGAACACAAGCAGGACGACCAGCGTCACGGCAAAGCGCAACGGAACGAGCGCCTGCAGCTGCGTCAGCGACTCGACGCCGCCGAAGCACGCCATGCTCGAGAGGATGGATCCCGCCGTCCCGAGATCCGGCGCGCGAAAGACGACGAACGCGGCGACGACGAGCACGAACGTGATCGCGCGGTTGAGGACCACGCTGTGCGGCGTGAGGCCGGCGCGGCGCAGAAGCGAGTGGCCGCCCAGGTACACCCCGTGGAGCAGGCCCCAGACCACGAACGTCCACGCCGCGCCGTGCCACAGGCCGCCGAGGAACATCGTCACCAGGAGGATGAGGACCGTGCGCGCAGGCCCGCGACGTGAGCCTCCCAGGGGAATGAAGATGTAGTCGCGGATCCATGACGACAGCGTGATGTGCCATCGACGCCAGAAGTCGGCGATGTTCGCGGCCTTGTACGGAGAGTTGAAGTTCTGCGGAAACCGGAACCCGAGCAGCCAGGCGAGCCCGACGGCCATGTCGGAGTACCCGGAGAAGTCGAAGTAGAGCTGCAGCGAGTAGCCCACCGCGGCGGCCCACGCGCTCACCAGAGCAAGCTCGCCCGCGTTTTCGAACAGGCGGTCGACATGAGGGCTCAGCTGGTCGGCAAGCAGAAGCTTCTTCACCAGCCCACATGCGAAGAAGTACAGACCGATCGCCGCGATGCGGGACGTCAGCACTCGCTCGGGACGCCTCAGCTGGTGTGCGAGGTCGGCGAACCTCACGATCGGTCCCGCGATCAGGTGCGGGAAGAGCGCAGTGAACGCCGTGTACTCGACGACGTTCGACGTCGGCTCGACCTTACGCCGGAAGACGTCGATCGTGTACGACATCGAATTGAACGTGTAGAAGGAGATCCCGATCGGGAGCAGGATTCGCAGCTCCGGGAGCTCGACGGGAAGTCCAAGCGCGTGGCCGAGGCCGTCCAGCGAGCTCATGAAGAAGCCGGCGTACTTGAAGTAGGCGAGCAGCCCGAGATTGATCGTCAGGGCGACTGCCAGCAGCGTCCGTCGATGCCGTTCGTTGGCGCTTCGCGCGATCGCCCGTGCCGCGACGTAATCGACCGTCGTCGTGGTGAGCATCAGGGGCAGGAAGCGCCAGTCCCACCAGGCGTAGAAGGCCCACGAGGCGAAGGCGAGGAAGCCGAGCCGGAGGTTCTTCGGCCCTAGCAGCCACCAGCCGAGCAGCGCGAGCGGCAGGAAGCCGAAGAGAAAGGTGTAGCTGTTGAAGAGCACGGCTCAGGTCAGCGCGCCGCGCGAGTGGCGGACGACGTACCTCAACAGCCGGCGCATGTTCGGCCAGTCGACGTGATTCGTGTTCGCGAAATCGCGCGTCGTTCCGCCCCACGTGCGGATGTCCTGGCAGTCGACGAAGACGAAGTCGTACCGCGAGCGCAACTTCCTCAGGTAGGCGAGGCCGGCCGCGCGCTTCGGGAAGCCGCGACGCTCGAGAGCCGCGAGGATCGTCGGGTAGATCGGGTTGAGCACGATCACGGGCCGCGACCCGTGCGCGTTCATGAACGCGAGCGTCCGCTCGAAGTAGACGTATCGGCTCGGGTCGACCTTAGCCGGGCCGCCGCTCGGCCGGGCGAGAATCGCCTGCGCGATCTTCTCGGCTGAGCGCGCGACACGCCGCGCGTGCTCGGCGGATCGCCGACGCGAGCGGTGAGGGATCGATCCGTCGGGGAGGTACCGAATGGGTGCCGCGCAGGTGCGAAAGACGCACTTCCGCGTCACGCGGAACGACGCGAGGGTCGCTCTGGTGCTGAGGTACGTCCCGACGTCGGCGACGCGGAACCTCCCCGATGCCTCCAGATAGCGCTTCGCGCGAGGGTCGTCCGCGAGCTGAGGATTGACGCCGTTCGTCGCGATTCCGGGGTCGACGAACCAGATGTAACGCCGCTTCCCGGCGGGGAACAGATCAGCGGCATACCGTGTAAAGACGTACGCGTCCGCCGCGGTGCCGCCGGTGACGCCGGCGTTGAAACCCGAGCGTCTGGTGAGCGTCCGGAGAAACGCTGGCTCAGCCTGTCGGGCGCGAGAGCTCCCGAGAATCAGTGTTGCGGGGGCCGGTCGAAGCCTCTCGAGCAGCGTGAGCTTGATACCGCGGTCGGTCTCGACGGCGCTCGGGATGACGTGCGTTCCCGCAATGGCAAACGGATCGACGACCACGTTGAACGCGAGCACGCTCGCGAGGACGGTGAAGCACGAGGCGAGCACCGAAGCAATGAATCGTCGCTGGTCCGCCTCAGGCGCGTGTTCAGGTGCCGTTCTCGAAGTACGCGTCGACAGCCGGTCGAATTCGCCGTCTCCCGCGGTCCGGTAGGCGAGCGCAGTGGCGGGCGGCCGGGAAAGTTCAGCCCCGCGCTCCGTCCCCGCCCGACGCCGCGGAGATCCCGCGACCCGCGGTCGGTCTGCAACAAGAGCTGCCTTGTGCGCTGCGACTCCTCGTCTCCTGCTCACGGTCGTTTCCGACCGTAGGAGTCGCTGCTAACAGGGCTCTAACGGCGGGCCGCGCCCTCCCTCAGCTGAGCGGAGAACTCACGATTCCCCTGCTAGCCCTCTCCTTACTTCACCTCGACCGAAGCGCCTGCTTCCTCGAGCTGCGACTTGAGTTGGTCGGCCTCGTCCTGCGCGACGCCCTCCTTGACCGGCTTCGGGGCCGAGTCGACGAGGTCCTTCGCTTCCTTGAGGCCGAGACCCGTGATCGCGCGGACGACCTTGATGACCTGGATCTTCTTGTCGCCGGCTCCCTGCAAGACGACGTCGAACGACGTCTTCTCCTCCTCAGCCGCCTCGCCCGCTGCGGGCGCCGCGCCAGGCGCTGCGACCGCGACCGGCGCCGCGGCGGTCACGCCCCACTCCTCCTCGATCTTCTTCTTCAGCTCGACGAGGTCGAGCACGCTCATCTTGCCGAGCTCGTCGAAGACACTGTCGACCGGGCTCGCTGCCATCGCTACTCCTCCTCCGTTTCGGTTTCTGGTTCCTGCGCTTCCTCCGGTGCCGGCTCGGGCGCCTCGGCGGCAGCCTCTGCTTCGGGCGGAGCGGCCGGCGTGGCGTCGGCTCCGCCGAGCTGCTCGATGCGAGCGTCGATCAGTCCGACGAGCTCGCGCAGCGGCGCGTTGACGAGCGCCACTACGGCGTTGAGCGGAGCGACGATCGCCGCGAGCACCTCGCCGCGGACGACCTCGGCCGACGGCAGCGTCGCCAGGCGCTCCATTTCGTCCGCGGTCAGCTGTCGCCCCTCGAGCAGGCCGCCGCGGATCTCGAGCACGCGGGTCGTCCGCGCCGTCTGGCGGAGCGCCTTCGCTACCGCAACAGGGTCACCGTCGGTCTCGAGGAACGCGAGCGCCGACGGGCCCTCGAGCAGCGCCAGCACGGCCTCGACGCCTGCCGCCTCAGCAGCGCGCCGGGTGAGCGTGTTCTTGACGATCGCGAAGCGCGCGCCGTGCTGAGAGAGCTCCCGACGCAACGCCTCGAGGTCCTTCGTCGTCAGCCCACGGTAGTCGGCCACGATCAGCGTCTCCGCCTGTCGCAGCTGCTCCGTTAGCTCGGCGACGATCCGCTCCTTCTCGTTCCTGTCCATGTGATTTCCTCCGGAAATCACTAGGGCTCGCCGCAGGCGAGCCCGAGAGAACCGTTTCTCACGGCCCGCCTGCGCTGGGCTTCCGCCGTCTCGGCTGCCAGCGGTCTTCGGCGACCTAGTTGGTGGTTAAGCCGAAACTGTAGCTTCCTCGAGCTCCTCGATGATTCCTCTGGTCCGCGCGGGATCGACCTTGATGCCGGGACCCATGGTCGTCGCGAGCGTGATCCCGCGGATGTAGCGGCCCTTCGCGGCCGCCGGCTTGGCCCGCGTGATCTCGTCGACGAGCGACGCGTAGTTCTCGAGCAGCGCGCGCTCCTCGAAGCTCTTGCGCCCGATCGCCACGTGGACGTTGGCCCCGCGGTCGGTGCGGTACTCGAGCTTCCCGCCCTTCGAGTCGCGCACGGCCTTGCCGACGTCGAACGTGACTGTGCCCGTCTTCGGGTTCGGCATCTTGCCCCTCGGCCCGAGGATCCGACCGAGGCGGCCGACGGTCCCCATCTGGTCGGGCGTCGCGATCGCGACGTCGAAGTCGTCGAAGCCGCCCTCGATCTGCTGCGCGAGATCGGCGCTGCCGACCACGTCGGCGCCCGCGTCCTCGGCCTCCTTCGCCTTCTCGCCCTCGGCGAAGACGGCCACGCGCACCTCGCGCCCGGTGCCGTGCGGGAGCATCAGCGTTCCGCGGAGCTGCTGATCCGCATGCCGGACGTTGAGACCGAGCCGAAAGTGCGCCTCGACGGTCTCGTCGAACGTCGGACCCGGCGCCTCCTTCACGAGCCGAACGGCCTCGACGGGCGAGTAGACCCGCTCGCGGTCGATCGCGGAGCGCGCGGTGCGATAGCGCTTTCCGTGCTGGCCCATTACGCCTCCACCTCCACGCCCATCGAGCGGGCCGTGCCGGCGATCACCTTCATCGCCTGCTCGACGTCGTTCGCGTTCAGGTCGACGAGCTTCGTCTCGGCGATCTGGCGCACCTGGTCGCGCGTCAGCCTGCCGACCTTGTCGCGGTTCGGCTCCGATGAGCCCTTCTCGAGCCCGAGCGCCTCCTTGATCAGGACGGCCGCGGGGGGCGTCTTCGTGATGAAGGTGAAGGACCGGTCCTCGAAGACCGTGATCTCGACGGGGATGATCCGCCCCATCTGATCCTGCGTCTGCGCATTGAACGCCTTGCAGAACTCCATGATGTTGACGCCGTGCTGGCCGAGCGCAGGGCCGACCGGCGGCGCGGGGTTCGCCTGCCCGCCCGGGATCTGCAGCTTGATGAGGGTCAGTACTTTCTTCGCCACGCTACGCGTCCAGGTGTCTTTGAGAGGGCCACACGAGTTCGATCAGGAGCCTGCTAATCAATCTTCTTGACCTGGTCGAAGCCGAGCTCCACGGGGACCTGGCGCTCGAAGATGTCGACGAGCACCTTCAGCTTCTGGCCGTCGGGGTTGATGTCGACGATCTCGCCGTCGAAGTCGGCGAGCGGCCCCGACGTCACCTTCACCGACTCGCCGAGCTGGAACTCGATCTGCTGGCGCGGCCGCTCGCCCGTGCTCACCCCCGTGTGGAGCACCTTGTCGACCTCGGGTTGCGACAGCGGGATCGGCTTCGCGCCCGCGCCGACGAAGCCGGTGACGCCGGGCGTGTTCTTGACGACCGACCACACGTCGTCGTCGAGGTCCATGTTCACGAGCACGTAGCCGGGGAGGATGCGCTTCTCGGTTTGCACCTTCTGGCCGTCCTTCGTCTCGATCACCTGCTCCGTCGGCACGACGACTCGGCGTACGCGACCCTGCTGCCCCATCGAGATCACGCGGTGCTCGAGGTTGGCCTTGACCTTGTTCTCGTGCCCCGAGTAGGTGTTGATGACGTACCAGCGGAACATCGGCTCAGAGAATCTTCTCGACGACGTTCTTGAGCACGAGGTCCGCAAGCCACAGGTAGGCGCCGACGATCGCGCATGCGATGAGCACGACGATCGTGCCCTGCACGACCTGAGAGCGCCCGGGCCACTCGACCTTGCGGAGCTCCGCCCACGACTCGCGTGCGAAGCGGGCGCGCTGGACGGGCTCGCGCCGGCCGGTCTGCTGCTTCTGCGGCTGCGCCGCCGGACGGACCTGCTGCTGCCGCGAGCGGGCGCGCTGCTGGACGCCGGATTCCGCCTGTTGCGCTCGGCGGGCGCGGCGCTGCTGCCTCGGGGTGCGTGCCATCAGCGCGTTTCCCTATGCGGCGTGTGGCGTCCGCACCAGCGGCAGTACTTGCTCAGCTCCAAGCGGTCCGGTGTGTTCCGCTTCGACTTGTTCGTCTGGTAGTTGCGGCGCTTGCACTCGGTGCAAGCGAGCGTGATGCCGACTCGGATTCCGGTTGCCATCTACGTGCAGTCCTCGTGTGAAAGCGCAAAAAAGGAGGGGCTCAGCCCCGAGCCGAAGCATGGTAGCGCATCGCCGCCCGAGGCCTCCTACGATCGCCGACGGCGTCAGGCGGCTGTACGCCGATGCTGCCGTCTGGCGCTCCGATCCCTTCCGCGACGCGCATCGGGGTCCCGCGTGTGTGCGCGCGCGCGCGAGGGCGAGGTCGTTACCGCAGCCGCCGCGACCGACATGGCGGGCGCGGCTCACAGACGCTCGCTCCGCCGAAAGTCGTCGGGCCGCCGAAGGCGGCGGACTTTCGGCGGTTCCAATAGCGGCGGGTGGATTCGAACCACCGACCTGCGGGTTATGAGTCCGCCGCTCTAACCACTGAGCTACGCCGCCGGGCGCAGGCAGTGTAGCCCGCGCCGGGCGGGTCCTTTCGTTCGCCGCCGCGCCCGACAAGTGCGGGCGCGGCTCACCGACGCCGTCTCCGCCCGAAGTCGTCATGGCCGCGCGGAGCGCGGCCGGACTTCGGACGGGCGAAGTGGGGGCGGGAGGATTCGAACCTCCGTAGGCGGAGCCGGCGGTTTTACAGACCGCTCCCTTTGGCCGCTCGGGCACACCCCCGGGGAGC